>JAYVCO010000362.1:0-2002 GCA_043749935.1 Planctomycetia bacterium | reverse complement strand
GAAGCCGCCAGCTCCAGCGAGTTGAAATCGGCCTTCCAGTCGCATCTAGGCGAGACACGGCAGCAGAAGACCCGCCTGGAGCGGGCGTTTCGGATTCTGGGATTGCAGCCGGAGAGTGAAACCTGCGATGCCATGCAGGGCCTGATTGCCGAAGGGGAAGAGGTGATGAGCCTCGACGGCGATCCCGACGTGAAGGACGCGGCTCTGATCGCCGCTGCTCAGCGGGTGGAGCATTACGAAATGGCGGGCTATGGCTGCGCTCGCACGTTTGCCCGGCGGCTGGGCCACGGCCAAGTGGCCGACTTGTTGCAAGAAACGCTCGACGAAGAAGCCAACGCCGACAAGATTCTGACGCACATCGCCGAAAGCGGCATCAATGCCGAAGCGGCGCGATCGTAGAGCTCTCCGGTGTTGAGAGCTGTACCGGACCGCGGGACGTTTCCTATCCAAACCCAGAATGGCGCGTTCAGGGTTTTGGGGAAACGTCCCAAGGTCCATTTTTTATGGGCTGTATGCCTATTCCGTTCAAAATTACAGAATGACCACTGTGGCGAAGCGGACCGCAAATTCGAAGCTGGCAGAGTCGGCCGGTAGGCACGGGCCTTTTCGGCGTTTCGCCCAGGCTTCCTCGCAATACATGGGCTCGCCCATCGCCTTTTCGGCGGCTGTGCTATTGCTATTGATTTGGGGCATTACCGGGCCACTCTATCATTACAGCGACTCGTGGGAACTGGTAATCAACACCGGCACGTCGATCATCACCTTCCTGATGGTCTTTTTGATTCAGAATACCCAAAACCGCGACGCGATGGCAATTCATCTGAAGCTCGACGAACTGCTACGCGCACTCGAAGGGGCTCGCAACAGTCTGGTCGATTTGGAGACCTTGTCCGACGAAGAAATGGTCCGGCTCAAGCAAGAGTTTGCTCGCGTGTCGAAGGCCGAAAACACAGGTGGCCGCGGCAGCAGTGCGTCGGCGTTGTAGTCGCGCTAAGTTTAGAAGAGCACTTTCATGTTGATGCAGCTTTCGACGCCGATCTGGAATAGTGTGTCGCTGCCGCGGTTCAAGCCGCTAACTCAGGCCAGTAGCTTCGACGCCGTGATCGTGGGCGGCGGCATCATGGGGCTCTCGGCAGCCTATTTCCTCAAGCGGGCCGGCAAGCGTGTATGCTTGCTCGAAAAGGGTCGCTTGGGACAAGGGGATACCGGTTATACGACCGCCCATCTGACCTGCGTTACCGACGTGCGCCTGCGCGATTTGGTCAAAGCTTTTGGGCGCGAGCAGGCCGCCCTGAGCTGGTACGCCGGGGTTGCGGCGATCGATCTGATCGAGCAGATTGTCACCGAGCACAATCTTGACTGCGAATTTCGCCGCACGCCCGGCTTCTTGCATGCGGCCCTCGACGGCACGGATGACGAGCACGATGATTTACAGGCCGAGGCCGAGTTGGCGCGCGAGCTGGGCTTTGACGCCGACTTTGTCGAATGGGTGCCGCTGGTCGAGAAGCCGGGCATTCGCCTGCGCGATCAGGCCAAGTTCCACCCGCGCAAGTATTTGGCCGGACTGGCTCAGCTAGTCGAAGGGGACGGCTGCGAAATCCATGAGAGCTCGGAAGCGACGGAAGTGGCCGACGAACCGCTGGCCGTAACGACCAATGGCGCGCGCGTGGAGTGCGATTACGTGGTGATTGGGACCCATGTGCCGCTGATGGGTAAGACGGGCCTGGTGTCGGCGACGTTTTTGCAGACGAAGATCGCTCCCTACTCGTCGTACGTGGTCGGCGGCAAGCTGGCCAAGGGGATCGCACCCGATCTCAGCCTGTGGGATACCGGCGATCCGTATTACTACCTGCGGATTGATTCCGGCGAAACGCACGACCGGGTGATCTTTGGCGGCAATGACCATAAGACGGGGCAAGAGACCGACACTGAGGGCTGCTTCACGCGGTTGCAAGCAACCTTGGCGCGGGTTCTGCCGCAGGCCAAGCTCGATCACCGCTGG
>JAYVCO010000361.1:0-7163 GCA_043749935.1 Planctomycetia bacterium | reverse complement strand
GAAAAAGCCGTCACCCAAACGTCGCGGTACCTCGCCGCACGTCTCCACCGCAAGGCTCATCGCCCAACGCCGCGAATGACAGCTTGAAAGGGATGGTTCTTGCACCGTAGGAGCCAAACTAATGCGCACCGACTATCTCATTCTTAGTCGCAAATGGTTTTGGAGTTCCCTTCTCGCCGTATGTTTGGTCGCCTCCTCCACATGCGCGGCGGATTTGGTCGAGTCGGTGCAGAAAATAGAAAAGTCCGTCGCGCGTCTCGATAGTGACGTCAGCACTGGAAGCGGCGTCATCGTGGATGACCGTGGCTGGATCGCGACGAATTTTCATGTGGTGAAAGGAGCAACCCAAATCGTTGTGACTTTGCGCTCGGGTACTCTGTTGAAGGCCGAGGGCTATCTAGCGATCGACCCCAAGCATGACCTGGCCATGATCAAGACCGCTGCGTTCGACAAGCCCAGCGCGATCAAACTCGCTGGCGATCTGCCGAAGGTCGGCGAACAAGTCGCCGCATTTGGAAACCCTCGGGGATTTTCATTCACGACGTCGGAGGGCATCGTCTCGGGAATACGCAGCGGAAACGATCTTTTGGAGACGATGGGCCGCGAGGAAATCAATGCCATGGGTTATGCGTTGGATGCCACCTGGATACAAACCACGGCGCCGATCTCGCCGGGTAATAGTGGCGGACCGTTGGTCACGATGGGTGGCGAACTGGTGGCGCTCAACACCTGGAATTATAAGCAAGGGCAAAATCTGAACTTCGGCATTAGCATTACGAACATCAAGCAACTGCTGGATAGTATCCCTGCCGAGCAGCAACCGAGGCATTTCGCGGAAATGCCCAATACTCGCCGCAAGATCGTCGAGGCAGCGCCGACACGACCGGGCCGTCCGGCCGAACTGAGCATCGAGTTGCCCACGGGCCGCGTGTTTTCATACGCGATCTTCAAGCCCGATACCTCGGGAATGGCTCAGATATTTACCGACAAAGCAATCGATCAGGTTGTGCTCCGCCACTCCAACGGTTCCATCTATGCGGCTGCCGGGCAGCAGAAAGGGCTACTTCACGGCGTTACATTCGGCCAATACGAAAACAGGCAACCGATGGTCTTCGTGAACTATTTCAAGGGACAACGCCATGGCATTCTGACGACCTGGAACGAAAGCGGCGAGCCCGCGCTGTTTGGCCAATACGTCAACGGAAAACCAGTCGGCTTTATCGCATGGCATGAAGACGGCGACTTACGGTTACTCCTTCAATACAGCAGCAAGCAGCTTGAGTGGTGCCAGGTGATCTCGGGGGGCACGCCCGTCGACGGATTCAAGACTCGCGAAGACGCCGAGAAGAACGAGGCCGCGAAAGCATCCCTCGCCAAACTCGACGCGTTTGATGAATCGATCAAGAAGAACGAGCTGAAGTTACGCAAAACCGCCCGGCAACTTGACGAACAACAGCGCCGAACCGTCGCCAGTCAGCTTGGTCCGGAGAAGCGCAAGATGGCATCGGCGCGGGCCGCCGCTCGAGATGCGCAAGATGCAGCCGCCATGAGCAACTGGTTTCGCAAAACGCTTGGTAAGTGAGCTTGCCGAGTCGACTTCGCGAATCAATTCATGTCTATCCGTTGCGGCGCGCTTCCAATTCTTCCCAGCGGGCGAATAGCTGGTTGAGCTCGATCTGTGCGGCTTCGAGTTGCTGGCAGCAGGCACGCAACTGCACGTGATCGGACATGATCTGAGGATCTTCGATTGCCCGTTGATGCTCCGCGATGGCGCGTTCGCAGACGGCGATTTGCTCCTCCATGCCTTCCCATTCGCGCTGTTCCTGGTAACTCAGCCGTTTGGCCGAGCGCCCGACGCTTTTGCGAGATTCGCTGCCAACGCGTTTCCCGGATTCGCCTCGCTCTCGCTCGTCTTGGGCCTTTTTCCACTGTGGGTAATCGGCGAACGTTTGCACGCCGTTGTTGCCGTCCAGCGCCAGGATGACGTTGGATACCCGATCGAGTAGATAACGATCGTGAGTGACCAACACCAGCGCGCCGGTGAAATCCATCAAACTCTGCTCCAGCACTTCCAGTGACGGGATGTCCAAGTCATTGGTGGGCTCGTCCAAGAACAGCAAGTCCGCCGGTTCGAGCATCAGCTTGGCAATCAGCACCCTGGCTTGTTCTCCGCCCGACAATCCGCCGACGGGTCGCGATAGTTGCTCAGGCTGGAACAGGAACTGTTTGGCCCAGGCGACAACGTGCATGGCACGCCCTTGGTACATCACGTTTTCGCCGTTTGGCGACAGCGCGTCGCGCAGCAATTCCTCGGGGTCCAACTGCCGGCGATTTTGATCGAACAATACGCTTCGCACGTCGGAAGCGCGGCGAATCGTGCCGGCATCGGGCTCGAGGCTGCCTGTGAGCAGCCGGAGCAGCGTTGATTTTCCGCTGCCGTTGGGGCCGAGCAAACCGAGCTTGACGCCAGGCGCCAGCGTCAGATCGACGCCGCTAAAGAGTTGTCGGCCGCCGAGCGATTTGGCCAGGCCCGTCGCCACGAGCAATTGGTTGGCCTTGCGGCCCGTAGCGGAAAAATCGATATCGACCGCTCGGTTCTGGGAGTTGCGATAGCTGACTTCGGCCAATTGGCCCTTGAGCTGTCCGGCCCGTTGAATGCGCGAAACCGATTTCGTGGTGCGCGCCTGGGGGCCGCGCTTGAGCCATTCGATTTCGCGGCGAACTTTATTGGCCAGCACGCTTTGCTGTTGAACCTGCCCGGCCAGAAACTCCTCTCGTTTGGCGAGGAAATCGGCGTAGCTTCCGTCAACGCTGAAATAGCCCTTGGGGTAGCAGCGATTGAACTCAACCACGCGCCGTGTGACATTTTGCAAAAAGTAACGGTCGTGGCTGACCAGCAGAAAAGCGAACTCGGCACTCGAGAGCAATTTTTCGAGCCACAGAATTCCTTCCAGATCCAAATGGTTCGTTGGCTCGTCGAGCAAAAGCACGTCCGGCTGTTGAATCAACTGCCCAGCGATCGCCAGGCGTTTGAGCCAACCGCCAGAGAGAGCGCCGACCTTTTGCTCGCGGTTGGCAAAACCCATTTTGGCCAACATCGTGCTCAGCCGTGAATGGCATTGCTCATCATCCAGGTGCAGATCCGTCATGGCGTCGAGCAGCACGTGCTCGATGGTCTGGTCGGGAGGAAAATAATCGGCCTGGGCGACGTAACCCAGACGAGCACCTTTGCGAAGCGAGCGCGAACCGGTATCGGTCGTCTCCAGCCCAGCGAGAATTTTCAACAGCGTCGACTTACCCGACCCGTTGGGCCCGATCAGCCCCAATCGTTCGCCATCGACCAGATCCAGAGAAATATCCGTAAACAGCGGCCGTTCGCCGAAGGATTTGCTTAGCGATTGACCACTTAGTAATAAAGCCATACGAGGGCACGACCAGGAATGCAAGAACCGGGGGATCGGCCGAACGAGCCGCGTTCGACCACTACAGGATTGTCGCAAATCGGTGAAGACTTGCGCAAGCCCAAACTCGAGTGATCCTGAAAAACCGGCAAAAACGCGATGTTCGCGCCTATCGGACGGCAGTGAGCTATGTTTTTCCAAGGCTTGGCCGCAGCGGCCACGGCGGGTCGTTTTTGCCCATGGCTTCCCGAACACACGAAGAACCAATTTCATGAAAACCATCTACAAACTTCTCGCAACGGCTCTGCTCTGTCTTTTCGTTATCGTTTTGTCCAATCCTGCTGTTGCTTGCACGGCGTTTCAATTGCAGGCCCGGGATGGAAGTTGGGTCTATTTCCGCTCGATGGAGTTTGGCCTTCCGTTCAATTCCGAAATGCTGATCGTTCCTCGCGGAACGCAATACACAGGCACAGCCGGTGGTGGCGCGCCGGGGCTCAAATGGACTGCCAAGTATGGCGTGGTTGGACCCAATCAAGACGTGATGCCCAACATGATGTCCGACGGCATGAACGAGCGCGGCTTGGTTGTGGGCATGTTGCTGTTCCCCGGCTACGCTCAATACCCTGACGCCGATCCTGCCAATGCCAGCACGACAATTGGCAGTTGGGAAGTGGCTGCCTATCTGCTTTCGACGTGCGACTCACTGGAAGAGTGCAAGGCGGCGCTCACGAACGGGAGCGTACGAATCGCGAACGCGAAGTTCACCCCCTTTTTGGAGATTCTTCCGGTCCACTACTACATCGCCGACAAAAACGGAGCCGTGCTGATTGCCGAATACGTCGGCGGAAAACTCCAACTGCACGAGAATCCGCTCGGCATTCTGACGAACTCACCGAGTTTTGACTGGCAGACAATCAATCTGGCCAATTTCGTCAACCTGTCGCCAGTGAACGTCCCGAGTCTCGAGCTCCATAGTGACAAGATCGAAAACTTTGGACAAGGTACCGGGGCGCTCGGGTTGCCAGGCGACTTCACCCCGCCCTCTCGCTTCGTGCGCGCGGCGCTGTTCTCGAATTGGGCCGCACCGGGTTCGACCGCGGCCGAGACGGTATTGACCGGCTTCCATGTGCTCAACACCTTCGATATCTTCGCCGGCGCGATTCGAACCAATTCCACCAACCAGTCGGCCAGCACCCAGGGGTTGCTCGAATCCGATAAGCCCGAGGTCGTGACCACCGACACGACGCAGTGGACGGTCGCCCACGATCGGGTCAATCTGCGCACTTACATGCGTACCTACGAGAGCCTTTCGATCCAAGTGATCGATCTGAAGAAAATCGATTTCGCCAAGCCCGGCCTGCGACAAATCAAACTCAAGAAAGAGTTCGATCCGGAAGATCTGAGCGAGACGGCGAAGCCGTTGGAGTAAATCCAGGCAAAGGCTACTTCGGTAGGTCGAAATAGCGAATTCCGGTGGCTTTGACCTTGCGCTTGTAAACTTTGTTCGAGCAGGTGACGTAGAGCGTGTCGAGCTTCGGCCCGGCGAACACGGCGTTGGCTAACCATTGGTTCTGGGGCTTGTCGATCACGCCGCTCAAGCGGCCGGTGGGATCGAACACCTGCAGCCCTAGGCGCGTGGTGACATAGACCCGGCCGGCGGAGTCGATCGTCATGCCGTCGGCCGAGCTATCGATCTTGTCGCGATCCAGCCGCGGCGAATAGTACGGCTGCTTGAATTTGAGGCTGCCGTCGGCTTCCACGCGAAACGCATACAAGTTCGGCTTATTCATGTCGGCCACCACCAGCGTGCCTTGATCAGGCCACAGAATCAGGCCGTTGGGATAGCTCATGCCGTTGTCGACGACCCGCTTCTCACCTTTCGGAGAAATGTACCAGACCTGGTGGTGTTCCGGATCAGTAAAGTAGATCGCGCCGGTGCGCGTGACGACGAGGTCGTTGCAATTGACCTCTTCGGCAATTGCGGTGTCCTTGCCCGCCGAATCGTAGGCGACGATTCGCTTCTTGCCGTTCTGGCAGCCGTACAACCTGCCATCGGGGCCGAACATCAGACCATTGGTCCCAAAGCTTTGGTCGACGAACACCTCGGCCTTGCCTTCAGCATTGATCCGATAAATCTTGCTGCGGAACACATCGGTAAAGTACAGAGTGCCGCTATTATCGACCGCTGGTCCCTCGGTAAACGCAAATCCTTCGGCAACAAGTTCCCAGCCCTGGCCGTCGATCAGGATATCGGCCAGCCGCATGTCCTGAGCCCGAGCGGGGCAAGCAACGAGGCTCAACAGGCCCACAAGCGTTAATAATTCGCGGCACGACATGATTGAATGCTTTCCAGAGTGCATGAAGATGAATCGAAGGAGACACGAAACCAGTGGACTTATTTTCCCGCTTGTGCCGAGACGACGTCCTGCCACAGCCAGCGTAGTGATTCCGGCAGAATCGCCCCGCCTTGCTTACTGTTGTGACCGCCATCGCCATATACAAACTGATAATCGTACCCGGCGAATTTAAGCGCGGCGGCCATTTCTTGATTCGCCAGCGGCCAGTTGCCGTGCAGATTGTCCAAGTCGCCCGAACCGTCCTGCAAGAAGACGCGGATCGGCTTGCGTTCCGTTTTGCGAATCAAAGCCGGATAAACATGCCCGCCACGAATGTTGGTGAAGCTGCCGACGTGGCTCAGCACTTTCTGAAAGGCATCGGGCCGCTCCCAAGCCACGGTCCAAGCGCAGATGCCGCCCGAACTGATTCCACCGATCGCCCGCTCTTCGGGTTTGGCGGTTAGCTTATAGCTCTTGCCCACCTCCGGCAGAATCTCCTTGATCAGAAACTCGGCATATTGGGGACTTGGCGTGTCGTATTCGAAGCTGCGGTTCTTCCGCGACGTCTGCTCGGGTACCGCAGGAGGAATCTCGCCTGGATTGATGAAGATGCCAATCGTGACCGGCATCTCTTTCTTGTGGATTAGATTGTCGAACACAATCGGGGTGCGGAAATCTTTCTTCGTATCCACATAATTGCCGCCATCCTGAAATACCATTACGCAGGCGGGCTTTGCGGCATCGTACTGCTTGGGAACATAGACCCAATAATCTCGCTCGGTTCCGCCAAAAACCTTGCTGGTCCAATGATTTTTGGTCACCGTGCCCTCGGGCACGCCCTCTTGCCGCTCGGAATCTTTTCCGAGCTTGTATTCGTCGGCCGAAAATAGAAGCGAGGGACCGAAGGCGAACACTGCGAGTCCCAGGGCTGTCACGCGTAAGCAAATTCGTTGGTGGTACATCCAGGTCGCCTTTGTGAAGAAAGCTTGGCCAAGTCTTGTAGTAGTAATGGAGAGAAAACGGAGCCGACTATTTCGTTTGGGCCGGCAAAATCTTCAGGCCCGGAACACCCAAGTCCAATCGGAACACGCCACCAGGACCTGCTTCGGGACCTAAACCGCCCGTCACGAAAAGTTGATCGTGGCGCGGGCCGCCGAATGCCACGTTGCTGGTGGTCACATTGCCGCCTGGATACCGAGCCAGCAGTTTTCCTTCCGGGCTCAATACTTGCACTTGCTTCATACCATAGTGCGCAACGTAAAGATTGCCGGCCGCGTCCAGACACATGCCGTCGGGCTGATTGTCGATTTGGCCTGCGGCCGAGTCTTTTGTTGGCAAATCGGCATAGACTTTGCGATTCGCCACCTTGCCCGGCGAAAGCACGTCGTAGACCAGCACTCGGTTCTTCTTGCTCTCAGCCAACAAC
>JAYVCO010000360.1:0-4329 GCA_043749935.1 Planctomycetia bacterium | reverse complement strand
CGACGATTCGAGTCGAGGCCTTGCGGTTTGGTTTATGGTCGGTGTTCGCCGGGCTGCTAATGCTTGGAATGCTGCCCTTCATCGAGAGCCTGTTCGGGGTCCAAACCGAGCTGAGCTTGCTCGAATTGGGCGACGTAGCACACCCACTGTTGCAAGAGCTCGTGCGCCGCGCGCCGGGTACTTACAACCATTCGATCAACGTGGCATCGATTGCCGAGGCGGCCGCCGAGAGTATTGGCGCCAAGGGCTTGCTGGTACGCGTCGGGGCTTATTTTCACGATATCGGAAAAATGCTGAAGCCGGGCTATTTCGTGGAAAACCAAGGGCATGACTCAAATCGCCACGAGTCGCTCGTGCCGGCCATGAGCACGCTGATTATCATTGCGCACATCAAGGATGGGGCCGACCTGGCCCGGCAGCATCGTCTGCCCGAGCCGATCATCGATTTCATCGAACAGCACCACGGGACGACCTTGGTGGAGTATTTCTATCGCCGGGCGAGCGAGCGCAACGAAGCCAACCCAGACGGAACCGAAATCGACGAGAGCGATTTTCGTTACCCGGGCCCCAAACCGCAAACGAAAGAGGCCGCGGTGCTGATGCTTGCGGACGCAGTCGAAAGTGCCAGCCGAGCGCTGGTCGAGCCCGCCCCGGCACGCATCGAGAGCCTGGTCCACGAGATTGCCATGAAGCGGCTGCTCGACGGCCAGTTCGATTCCTGCGGATTGACCCTGCAAGAGTTGGCCACGATCGAAGACAGCCTGGTCAAGTCGCTCACTGCGGTCTATCACGGCCGCATCAAATATCCCGAACAGCAACGAACGGCCTGATTTCGACTCCGTTCAAGCACTGTCAGGCGTTATAGTGGTCACGCCGCAATTTCGTGGCTGGTTGTCGGCCATTATTTTCCGTTTCCATCTTGCAGCGCGTGATCCCATTCATGCTTTCGATCGAAATTGCCAACCGCCAAAACCTGCTCACGCTGGACACTCTCCGGCTGGAACATGCGGCGCAAGCCATCTTGCACGATGCGGGCATCACGTCGGCTGAGTTGAGTATCGCACTAGTCGACGATTTCGCCATCCATCAACTGAATCGGCAATACCTGGAGCATGACAACCCGACCGACGTGCTAAGCTTCGTGCTCGAACGCGAGCACGAACACCTCGAAGGCGAGGTGATCGTCAGCACAGAGACAGCGGTCCGATCCGCGAATCAACTCGGTTGGCCTGCCGAGGACGAAACCTTGCTCTACGTGATACATGGAACTTTGCACCTGGTCGGCCACGATGACCTCGCGCCTGAGCCGAACGCGGCAATGCGTGCCGCAGAGAGGCGATATCTGGCCCTGTTCGGCCTTGTTCGCCAGGAATCGACCGACGAAACGTCATCGGACGCACGCTAGGACTTACCACACTTTTTGAATTACCGACCCGAGAAGCGGTAGCATTGGTTGCTAGCTATGTCGAGTGAAAAGGCCACGGCAATCGTGCTGCGGGTGATCGAGTTTAGCGAGACGAGCAGCATCGTCACGTTGTTCACGCGCGAATTCGGCAAGGTGCGAGCTTTGGCCAAGGGAGCACGCCGGCCGAAGGGTCCTTTCGAGTCTGCCCTTGACCTCTTAGGGCTTTGTCGAATAGTCTTCCTCCGCAAATCGTCCGACGCGTTGGACTTGTTGACCGAAGCCAAGTTGGAGCGGCGCTTTCGACCGCCTGGCGGCGACCTATCAAATCTGTATGCCGCATACTACGTCGCCGAGCTGTTGAACGAATTGACCGACGATTACGATCCGCATCCCGAGCTGTTTGACGCGGCCGACGAAACGTTGGCGGCGCTTCGCAGCACCGGTGGTGTCGCGTCGCTACTACTGCGCTTCGAATTGACTGCCTTGCGTGTGTTGGGTCATTTTCCTTCGCTCGAAACGTGTGTCGAATGCGGTAAGACCGTGGAGTCGGTGGGCCGCGTTTCGTTCAGTCAACTGGCTGGCGGAGTTCTGTGCAAACAGTGTCGTGTGGGTCAGAAAAGCGTGATCGCGGTCAGCGCCGGTGTGTTGCAAACGCTCGCACGGCTGGCCGATCCGCAGAATGAGTCGTGGAGACGACTGGAATTGGATCGTCGCACTTACGGCGAGCTGCGGGCAGTATTGAATCATTATTGGTCCCATCTACTTGGCCATCAGCCACGGATGCATCGCTTCCTGGGAAGCGTGGTCAACTGAATTTCACCTCGGTTCGAGCGTACGGCATGGCGGCTGAAAAGCGCATTACCATGGTTGCTGCCTGCTGCCTGCTGCTAGGCCTCAGCGGCTGCGCGCTTTTCCAAAGAAAGCCGGCTCCTAACACCGCGCCGATGACGCAAGAGGAGGTCGACTGGTGGGAAGCCAACAAGACCCGCAAAACCTACATCCCCGGCCGCGGCTATTACGTCGAGGGAACCAACGGCTTCTTTGACGAAAAAGGCCGCAAGCTGTCTTCGGATTTGACGAAAGGCGGCGTGGAAGAGAAGAACGAGGGTTTCCTGGACCGGATTGCTCCCAAGCGGACCTGGGCGAAGTTCATGGTTGCCATCGGCCAAGGCCCCAACGAAGGGCTGGCACGCAAATGGCTCGAAGAGGGCGATGCCCTGTTTCGGCAAAAACAGTTCGCCGCCGCTGCCAAGAAGTATCATAAAGCCCACAAGCGGTGGCCCGATTCGCCCCTGGAAGAAGAGGCTCTCTACAAAGGCGCCGAAAGCTATTTCTTTGCCGACCTGTATCCGAAAGCTGACGACGAATACGCGCTGCTGATCAAGAAATTTCCATCGACGCAGTATCTCAGCCAGGTCGTCATTCGCCGATTTGCGGTGGGACGTTATTGGGAGCAGTTCGACACGACGCACCCGCATTGGCCCGTGACACCGAACCTGGCCGACAAGACTCGTCCGCTGTTCGACACCGGTGGCCACGCCATTCGCGTTTACGAGCGGATTCGCCTGGATGACCCGACCGGCCCGTTGGCCGACGACAGCATCATGGCTTCGGCCAACGCTTACTTTCTGAAAGGCCGGTGGGAAGACGCCGACTATCACTACGGTCTGTTGCGGAGCGAGTATCCGAAGAGCGAGCATCAGTACCAGGCCCATTTGTTGGGGCTTCGTTGCAAATTGCTGCGATACCAGGGACCGGGCTACGAGGGCACCCCGCTCGACGAGGCCGAAGAAATTGCCACGCAATTGCTGACTCAATTCGGGCCTGAATTGGGCGGCGAGCGCGAACGCGTAGCGCAGGTCCGTGCGGGAATTCGAGACCAACGCGCCCAGCGCGAGTGGGACATGGCAGAGTATTACGCCAAGGGAAAACATTACGGTTCGTCAAAGTTGTTCTACGAGAAGATTACGCACGACTATGGCGAGACCCAATTGGCTGAACAAGCCCGCGCAAAGCTTGACGAGACCAAGGGATTGCCCGCGCATCCGACGCCGCCATTCCAGTGGCTTGTCGATTTGCTCCCGGCGTCCAAACGTGAAGGCCCCGTATTGCCGAAAAGCGTCACCTCGGCGCCCCCGGCCACAGTTGCCACCGGCAACAGTTCGACTGTCACCAGGTAACGTGCAAGGCGAACTCGAGTGAATATGATTCTCGGCGAGCATGAGCACAAATCCCGTCGCTTGGGTGGAGCGAGCGAGCGCTCGGGCATCGTCTGCACGCGGCGGCAGGCCACGTTAAGAATCGGCTCGGCGCTAGCGGCCCTGAGTGCCGTGGCTTTTGGAGGCTGCGCGGCCTATCGATTTGGCGCGGCTTCGCTTTATCCACCCGACATTCAAACTGTCTACGTGCCAATGTTCGAGTCCAACAGTTTTCGCAGGAATCTCAGCGAGTTGCTGACCGAGGCCGTTTGCAAGGAAATCGAGCTCCGCACGCCCTACAAAGTCGTGGGCACGCCGCAAGCCGACAGCGTGCTGACCGGCAAGCTCATGGGCGACACGAAACGGGTGATCATCGAAGACAAGTTCGATCAGCCCCGCGAGACTGAGGTGAATATGGTCGTCCAGATCCGCTGGGTAAACCGCAAGGGGGACATGCTCAACTCCAGCGCAGTCCCTCTGCCGCAGGATCTGGTTTCGATTAGCGCCAGCGGAAACCTCGTGGCCGAATATGGCCAGTCGGTGGCGACAGCGCAGCTTCAATCCGTCCAACGCATGGCCACGCAAATCGTGTCGCTCATGGAAACGCCGTGGTAAACTTGTGGCAGTGCCACAAACATTTTACCTATGCCGCCGTGATCTGGTCCGCACGAAACCCTGCGGGATTCGTGCTCGCATGACAACGGGCACCCGGTTGGAACCTAATGG
>JAYVCO010000359.1:0-2197 GCA_043749935.1 Planctomycetia bacterium | reverse complement strand
CGGCGATGCAAGCACGGCCAGAATTGGCGCTCGGCTTCGTGGATCGGCATCATCACCGCATGAAAGTTCCGGCAGAATGGAGTGCCGGCCTGCGCCCTGGCCATACTTACCCGGCAGATTGGAAGACCGGCCTGCGCCACCGTCGTGCAAATCGGGCAGGTGTGAAGCATCGTCCTGCGCCACCATCATTCGAGTGCGGCAGATGTGGGTGCAGATGCCTAACTAGTGCCTGTCGGAAAAAGGGCGTTTTCAAGTTTGCCACCGGTTCGATGGCATTCAATTGGCTTTATCTTTCGCTCGTTTTGGCCACGGTATTGGTGTGACAGCTCGTTCCATTCGATGCGGTCGGTGCGGCTCCGCTCGGGCGGTGCCCCGGGGCTTTTTGCCGTCGCCTGTTAGCCGGCGGCGCGCTTGCGTTTGGACTTGGCGGCTTGGCAATCTGCCTTGTCCTTTGCCAACAGCAGCTTGCCCAAGGTTTGCAGGTTGCGGCCCAAGATGCCCAGGGCCACGTAACGCTCGTAGCCCTTTTTGCTGCGATCGCGTGAGCGCTTCAGACCATTGCCTTTCTGCAAGGCGCCGATCACGGATTCAACCCCAGGATGATTCTGGCGTGCTTGACGAAATGCCACGGTCCCCTCCTTTTGTTGCTGACGCCCTTGGTCCGACCCCTTCGCGGCGATGCACGGCGTGTCCACGATCTCGGCCAAGTCTTCCTGATTCTGCGGCGTGTGAAACCCGCGGTCGAACGAGGCGCTCTTGATTTTGCCGTCGAAACGCTTTTGCAGCTTTTTCATCACCGGCACGACCAGGTCCTGATCCAGCACGCCATTGTCGACCACGCGATAATCCACCACGAAACCCGCCGCGTCTTCGATCACCAGCACTTTGTGGCCAAACTCAATCGGGTTGGGTTGCTTGCCACGCTTGATCAACTCGGTGTGCGGCTCGAAGATGCTGTGGATCTTTTCCTCGTTCGCCAGCGTCTCGCCCTCCAGCACACGCCGGCGCGCGTTGTCGCACACCTTCTCGGTCAAGACGATGAAGCCCAACAACTCCGCTTCCGGCGTCGTCAACGGCGCCGTGCCGTTCTTCACGTTCTCCAACGCAAACGCCGCCGGGTCCGGCTTGAAGCGCAAGGTACGCAACAGACGCCGAGCCCGTTCCAAGAGATCTTCCGCCAGGGCCAACAACTTCTGGTAGCCCGGCTGCAAGCGGTCAGCGCCTTGTCCCTTGGCGCGTGAAGCTCGACCAATCTGCCGCACCAACCCGCGTACCTTCTTGACCAAGTGCTTGGCTTGACGCCAACCCTCCACCTCGTGCTCTTTCGCCAGCTCCGCCGCCAAGTTGACGATCTTGCGCAGGCCGTCGCCGATGACGCTCGATTCCGTGGGATAGTGGATGTTCGTTTCCACCACGAAGGTATCGCCACGCACCGACTCGATCGCTTCGGGTTCCAACACGTGCCCGGCCTTCACCACCAAGGCGTTGATCTTCTGCAGCGTTGCGGGACACAGTTTGTTGAGGTTGTCCTCGATGCGCCGCCAATCAAAATCCACTTCGTCTTGCCAGTCGCCAATGCCCATGATGTGCCGCAGGCTGCGATGATTTTCCGCGAGATCCTGCAGCTTGTCGTAATCGAGATTGCAGCCGAGCCGAGCCGCCGCCAGCACGGCGATTTCCCAATAGGTCATGCCGCGCCGGCCATGCTTGCGGCTGGTGTCGCCGTTGACATCCTTGCCCACCAGCGCCAGCAACTCGCGCCGCAAGGAGTCCTCCGCATAAAGATGCTGCAACGCCCGCAAGATCGGAATGATCTCGTCCCGACAATCCAGATTCAGCTTCACGTCGCTGATGGCCAAACAATCCAAACGCTCCTCTGGACAAGCCAAACGCATGTGGTTTCCTTCGTGAAGATTGGCACTCCGTCGAGCGCGTTTCTCGTGTTTCTCTCCTTTCCTAGACGTTTGAGCCTACAATCTTCGATGATGTTCTCGCACAAAATCCCAGGAAAAAACCTGCCTTCCCGCGCTTAACGACAGACACTAGTTAAGGGACCCATGAAGCAAGTCATCATCGAAAACCCGATCATCAATTCCCCTTTCGAGGAACCGGCCCGGCATTTTCGGTTTGTCGAAAACAACATCACCGAACACATCGACGACGGCCGCCGCGTCAGTTCGTATTTCGTGCCGATCGC
>JAYVCO010000358.1:0-5614 GCA_043749935.1 Planctomycetia bacterium | reverse complement strand
CTCCTAAACGCCGTTGGTTCGCATTTTCGCTGCGGACGATGTTCATGGTGGTGACGGTGGCGTGCGTTTGGCTGGGCTATAACCTCAACTGGATTCGGCAGCGGCACAAAGCACTCGATTGGCTGGAGGCTTCGCCGGAATCGTGGTATTCGCCCTACGCAGGGCCGAAGTCGAAGCTTCAAGCCAGGGCGCCATGGAGCCTTCGCATGTTCGGGGAGCGAGGCATCGTGGGAATCGGAATGGATCGTCAGGATTTTGCTGGCCCCTCCCCCTACAGCCCAGCGACGCTCAAGGAGCTGTTTCCAGAAGCGCGAGTCGACTACTCTCGGGAAGGGCGATTTGAGGATGACCAGCGCCCTTAACCGAGTGCCATCGAGCGGTGTCGCTCTCTGACTAACCGATTGCCCCGACCACCACAGATTTAAGACACTGCCCGCTCGTGGCTGCGGTTTCGTGTCTCTCCCCCCGCGGGTACAATCAATGGTTTGCCGCTGGGCGATCTGCTCCTACCCTCCACTCCAGACTCCGCGAATCCATGAAGCTTGCGTTTAGTTCCAATGCGTACATGCACTTTTCGATCGAAGCGACGATCGAAAAAATCGCCAGTTTGGGTTACCGGGGCATCGAAATCCTAGCCGACGTGCCGCACGCCTGGCCGGCGGGGCTGCTGGAAGAGCGCAAAGATTCGATCCGCAGGCAACTCGAAACACACCAACTCCAGATCTCGAACGTCAACGCGTTCATGATGAACGCCATCGCCGATCCGCGGCAGCCCTATTGGTATCCCGGCTGGACCGATCCCGATCCGCACTATCGGGCCATTCGCCGCGAGCACACCAAGCGGGCGCTAAAGCTGGCCTACGAGTTGGGCGCGCCGTGCATTACGACCGAGCCCGGCGGGCGGCTGGCGCCGGGTCAAAGCTGGCAGCAAGGGGCGCAGATTTTCTATGAAGAGCTGATGCCGTGCATCGAGGTGGCCGAGAAACTGAAAATCAAACTGCTGATCGAGCCCGAGCCGGATTTGATGATCGAGAAGTTCGGGCAATACCTCGAATTCATGACGCGGATCGATTCGCCTTGGGTGGGGCTGAACTTCGACATTGGCCACGCGTTTTGCGTCAAGGAAGACCCGCAAGATTGGGTGGCCCGGATGGCGCCCCATACGCGCCATTATCACATCGAGGACATCGCCGACACACGCGTTCACCGCCATTTGATTCCCGGGCGCGGCGCGATCGATTTCGAAGCCACGATCGGTGCCATTGCCGCGACTGGCTACGACAGTTGGCTGACCGTCGAGTTGTATCCCTATATTGATGGTCCTGACGAAGCGGCTCGGGAAGCTCATCAATACATGACCGCGCTTTTGGCCAGGCTGGGTTTGAACGAGTGAGTCGCTCCTGCTGGGAGTGTGGCGGACATTCATGATGCGCGCCTATTTGCAACTCCTGCGTTTGCCGAACGTGTTTACGGCGATGGCCGACATTCTGCTCGGCTTTCTGTTCACGCACGCCTCGCTCGAGCCTTGGCCCGAGTTCGCGCTGCTGTTATGCGCTTCGAGCCTGATGTATCTGGCCGGCATGGTGCTCAACGATTATTTCGATCAGGACCAAGACGCCCGCGAAAGACCCTTTCGCCCCATTCCATCCGGTCGGATTAGTGCGCGAACCGCCCGATCGTTGGGCTGGGCGATGGTGCTGGCCGGGGCCGGCTTGGGCTGGGCGGTGACGGGCCTGACCGGCACGCCGCGGCCCGGTGTGGTGGCGACTCTCTTGGCTGTGGCGGTCGTGGCCTACGACGCGGTGCTCAAGAAAACGCCGGCCGGTCCGCTGGCGATGGGCGCTTGCCGCATGCTCAACGTGCTGCTGGGCATGAGCGCGGCCGGCGAACCTTGGCAGAGCGTCCACTACGTGGTGGCCGGCGGCATCGGGCTCTATATCGTGGGCGTCACGTGGTTCGCGCGGACCGAGGCCCGCCAGAGCAATCGGCCGCAATTGGCAATGGCTGTGGCGGTCTTGTTGGCCGGCATCGCACTGGTGGCCTCTTTGCCTCACTGGACGACAGGGCAAGAATGGCCCGAGGTCCGCGTGCCCGACCGGTGGTTTTTGTTTTGGGCAATGATTGGAATCTTGATTGGTTGGCGATGTCTGCGTGCCGTGGCCGATCCGCGTCCGCCGATGGTGCAAGCGTCCGTCAAAAGCTGCATTTTCTCGCTCGTGATTCTCGACGCGGCCGCTTGCCTGGCAGTTCAAGGACCCTTTTGGGGACTGATCATTTTGGCGCTGCTGGTGCCCACAATGACGTTGGGGCGCTGGATTTATTCGACATAGGTGTCTGGCTCAAAAGCATCTCCTGCTTTCGCCGCTCCATCATGAAAAGTACATTGAAAGCCGCCGGGCACATTATGGGAACTACGATGCAACCAATGAGCCTATCCAATATCGCCCGCCGGGGCTCCCGGCCGCCCGCCGCGCAGGCGGTATTTGTCAGCGGATTTGATAATCAGTGAGGAAATCGTGAGACCCTGTTTGTTCCCGTCGACCATCTGGCTATTGTCCTGCGCAACCGCGGCGGCAGCTCCACCAATCGGCCCCGAGTCGGCTCATACGCCGCGGCCGGCGGGGCAATCATCGGGGGGCGTTCTCTGGGAGATCATTTTCGAAGACGGCACGACCACCGAAGAGTACACGCGGCAAGTCGATCAGTTCAAAATCGAAATCGGCGCGGTCTCGAAAAGCGGCAAGGTGGAGTACATTTCGAAGGTGAGCGGTAAGAAGCCCGAGAAGCGAGTGAGCCGCAAGGAGGGAGAATATCGTTTTGCGACGGAATGGAAAAAAGGAAATCTGCACGCGACTGATCGCAAGCTGCTGGCCAAGGCCGGCATCACTAGCGAAGGCAAGCAATTGCTGCACTATTTCCCGGCCGATGTTCAAAGCCAGTTGTCGGCGCTCGAGCGAGCCTACGCCGGGCGAGAGCCGAGCGAAATCCGCCGCACGCGATTTCTCGTTCGCCCCAAAGCCAAGGGAGACGACTATGAATTCGTAGTCATCGAGCAAGATCCTCCCAAGCCCTCTGAGCCGCCGGCGGTAGTAACTTCGGCTGACAAATCGGGACGGCCCTGAGTCCACAGTTTTCCGCACTCCAACAAAGTTTTAGGTAGCCCGCATGTCCGATCGCGTGATCCTGCTCTCGATTCCTGGTTTGAGAACTCAAGACATCGCGGCCATGCCAACTTTGGCGGCGATGGCCGCCCGCGGCGATCAGACCAACCTGGTGCCTAGCTTTCCCTGCGTCACGTGCCCGGTGCAAGCCAACATGACGACGGGCAAGTTGCCGAACGAGCATGGCGTCGTTGCCAACGGCTTCTATTGGCGCGACAAGCAGGAAGTCGAAATGTGGACGGCCTGGAACGAATGCATCCAGCGGCCGCAAATCTGGGATCTGCTGCACCAGCACGATCCGTCGCTCACGTCAGCCGTGTGGTTCGCCTTGCACAGCAAGGGCTGCGGCGCCGATTCAATCTGCACGCCCGCCCCGATTCACAACCCCGACGGCAGCGAATCGCTCTGGTGCTATACCCGGCCCACGGAAATGTATGGCGAGTTGCGTGACACTCTGGGCCATTTTCCCTTGCAGCATTTTTGGGGACCGATGGCCAATATCAAGTCGACTGCTTGGATCTGCGACTCGGCCGTGCTGGCGGCCCAGAAGTCGCCGCCCTGTTTCTTCTATATCTACCTGCCGCATCTCGATTACGCGGCCCAAAAGTTTGGCCCCGACAGCGACGCCGCTCACCGGGCACTGGGCGAACTGGACGGAGTGCTGGCGAAACTGCTGGCCGGAATGGAATCGGCGTATGGCGCCGAAAAACCACTTTGGCTAGTGTCCAGCGAATATACGATCGTGCCCGTCGATCACGTGACCTACCCCAATCGCGTGTTGCGCGAAGCCGGCTTGTTGTCTGTACGCTCGGAAACCGATGGCGAGCATCTGGATCTGAAAAACAGCCGGGCCTGGGCATTGGTCGATCATCAATTCGCGCACGTGTTCGTGGCCAATTCGGCCGATATCGAAAGAGTGGCAGCGCTGTTTCGCGGTCGCGAAGGGTTTGACGAAGTTCTGGTCGGTGCCGACCGGGACAAATATGACCTGAATCACAAGCGGGCAGGCGAAGTCGTGCTGGTTTCGACGCCGAATAGTTGGCAGGCCTATTATTGGTGGCTGGCGGATGATCGAGCGCCGGCGTTCGCGCGCACGGTCGATATCCACCGCAAGCCGGGCTACGATCCGGTCGAGATGCACTTCGACATGGCGACCAAGAGCATCCCGCTCGACGCCATGCTGGTCAAAGGCTCGCACGGCGCCCCGCCGCGCGACGAATCGCAGCGCGGCGTGATCATCAGTTCCGAAAAAGGAGTGCTGGTGGGAAACGCCCTGGCCGACAGCGACGTCTGCGAGCTTGTACTGCGGCAGTTTGGGATCTGACGCTTACTGGCGCCTACTTGTTTTTCGGATCCAGGTTCTGCGTCAACTCTTCTGGCGTCACGCTCGAAATAGCACCATCGACGGGCACGTCGACCTTGGCGGTCCACAGTAAGGCATTGAGCACCAGCTTGCGGAAATCGTCGTTGCCCCAATTGGTGTGCCTGTGTCCGCCAGTAAAGCCAAACCCGCGGCCGCCATCGGGGCGCTCGATGGCCCAGGCCACGACTTCGCTGCGGCCAGGATGGGCCTTTGCAGCTTCCGTGCGACGGCCCACGTCTGGGGGAGTCGCCACGAGCAAGGGCTCGATGCCGCTTTGGCCCTCGGGAAACCGAATGTTGTAATACCATTCGTCATTGATCGTGAACGGATGGACGCCGCTGGTGATCGGGTGCTTGGGCAGCTTTGTGAAAGTGGCGTCCCAGTGCGGGTTGATCGAAAAGCCGGTTTCGTAGTAGCCGCCGATCCACTTGATCAAATCGGGGCCACCTTTTTCCTTGGGCACTTCCACCGCGTAGTGGGCACAGCACAGGCCCACGCCGCGCTTCATCAATTGGTCGATCTCGGTCAGCCGATTGCGCTGAATCACTGGATGGCCCGAGCCGCCATCCATGTAGAGCAGGATCGAATCGGCATTGTCAAAAGCCGTCGGGTCGGCCGGCCAGCCGTTGTAGTAAGCCGCCGTGACAATGTTGGGCAGTTTGTCCAAGCAATGTTTGAGCAGCATCGTACCCGCGTTGAATTCGTGATCGCCGCGGCCGTGGCTGGGCGTGCCAGCCACCATCACGATTTTTTTCGAGCCGTCGGCCAAACGGGTTCGCTTGAGGCGAATGTTCTTGAACTGCACTTTCATCGGCGGCCCAGCGTGAAGTTGCAGGGCCAGGATTCCGGTCATGGCCCGTTTGTCGGACTGGTCGTCGATGACTTCGGCAGTCACTTTGCCGTTGATCTTGTGGATCAGGTGATTGCCCTTGGCGATGATCTCGTATTCGTTCCATTCTTCTTTCTTGATGTTGGCCTGCAACTCTTTCGAGTCGGTGACCTGCGTTTCCTGTTTCTTGCCGTCGGCGCCAATCGTGACCTTTTGCCCGCGATTGGCCAGAATGCCGCGCCCACGCTCTTCGTACAGGAT
>JAYVCO010000357.1:0-2746 GCA_043749935.1 Planctomycetia bacterium | reverse complement strand
TGAATCCATCGAGCCTCCGGCGAGGTTTAGCACTAGCATGCCTTGCCGCCTTTTTCGGCTGGGGAGTCTTGCACCATCCGACGCTAGCAAGCGCGCAATTTATTGGCCAAGATTTTGCGACTGGAAATGCCGACGGAGCGACCGCCACCGGCACGAATTCGACCGCGGTCGGCGCGAACTCGGTGGCCAGCGGAACCAGCAGCAGCGCCTTCGGCGATACCAGTCTGGCCACGGGCGACAGCGGCACCGCCACGGGACAAAATAGCGTCGCGACGGGGGACTTTTCCGCGGCCTTCGGACAGTCGAGCATCGCCAGCGCCCTCGACAGCGCGGCTTTTGGCCAAATGAGTACGGCCAGCGGAGGCGCGAGCGCCGCGTTCGGCCAAGCCAGCATCGCCAGCGCACTCAATAGCGCCGCATTCGGGCAAATGAGCCTAGCCAGCGGCAGCAATGGGGCGGCCTTCGGTCAAAACAGCACAGCCAGCGCGGCCAACAGCGCCGCCTTTGGAGAATTGAGTATTGCGAGCGGCGCGAACGGGGCCGCTTTCGGTCAAAATAGCACAGCCAGCGCCGCCAACACCTCCGCCTTCGGAGAATTGAGTCTCGCGACCGGCACGAGCAGCACCGCACTCGGACAAAACAGCACGGCCAGCGGATCGAGCAGCACCTCTATCGGCCAGGGTAGTACCGCCAGCGGCAATAGCAGCATCGCCAGCGGTCAGGGTAGCACGGCTTCAGGCGCCAGCAGCTCCGCCTTTGGCCAGTTAAGTACGGCCAGCGGCAACGGCAGCACCGCGGTAGGACAGGGCAGCACCGCGAGCGGACTGCAAAGCACGGCGCTCGGCCAGGGGGCCACAGCCAGCGGCGGCTTTGGCAGCGCGCTCGGCCAGATGAGCACGGCCAGCGGATCGCAAAGCACCGCCGTCGGCGCTTCGGCCACCGCCAGCGGAGCGAACTCCTCCGCGCTCGGCGTGCTGAGCAGCGCGAGCGCCTCCAACAGCACCGCCCTGGGAGCGAGCAGCTCGGCTGGATTCGCGGACTCCACGGCCATCGGCGTCAACGCCACCACGACGCGGGCCAATCAAATGGTCTTCGGCACCGCGACCAATACCTATACCGCCCCCGGCATTACGTCGGCCGCCAGCAAGGCCGCGCAAAGCGGCACCACGCAATTCGTGACGTCCGACAACAGCGGCAATCTCGCGACGACCGACGGCAGCAGCCTGGTGGCAAATTCAGCGGCGTTTCAGCAATTGCAGACCGACGTGCAACGGAATACCGAAGGCATTGCCATGGCCATCGCCCTGGGTGGCGGCGCAATATTGCCGCCGTGTAAGAATGCCGCGATCACAGTAAACGCCGGCGTGTTCGAACGAGAAACGGCCGTCGGCATCTCCGGTGCCGCGCGCTTGGACGACAACATCTCGGCCAATCTCGGCGTGGGCGTGGGCTGCAATCAAGGCACCGTCGGCGGCCGGGCAGGATTCACGGTCGCTTGGTAGGGCGCGCCGGACCTGAAAAAGCAAAGGACTTTTCATGCTTTCGTTCTCAGGACTGATCGCGGAAAAGATTCTTGAAGCGAGCCAGGTCCATTTTCGCCGCGCGATCCAGTTGGTGGCCGTGATGTGCGTCGCCCTCGGCTCTTTGGCCCCGCGACTTTGCCCAGCACAGACTCCCTCCCGCGAACTCCAAGTGATGCTCATTCGGAACGCGCTCACGGCGGTCAGCCACGGCAACTTGACGGGCAACTACACGGTCCTCCGCGATCTGGGCACGCCCGCGTTCCGCGAGCGCAACACCGCCGCGCAGTTGGCGGGCATTTTCCAGCGGCTCCGCGAGCAAAAGACGGACCTTAGCCCCGTCTTGGCCCTCGAGCCGCAACTGACCGAAGCTCCTATCATCGACCAATCGGGCGAGCTGCAACTCGTCGGCTATTTTTCGACGCAACCGCTCCAGATCCAATTTCGCTTGGCGTTTCAATTGGTGCAGGGAATTTGGGTGATCGATACGATCTCGCTAGGCACGAGCGAACCCGTGCCAAAAACGCCCGGCATTTCCGGCAATCCGCCGCCGCCGAACCGCGGCGCTTCCAGCGTTCAAACCGCACCTTATGGTTCCAACGCTCGTTAGGCAAGCCGCACGTCGAACAGAACGCTCGTCGGCGATTGGTAGGACACTTGCGTTCGCCAAATCAATCTGCTCGTTCCTCGCTCCAATATCTCGAGGAAATTTACAGAACGGCCAGTTGCATTGCCTACGTCCCGGTCAGATAATACTCCGGCGAGCGCGAAACTCACGCTCGCCGGAGTTCAACCACTTTTCGCAACAAGGTGGAACGTGAAGTTTTTTTCCAACGGTCCATTCGCCGGGGCTCAAATTGTCAGAACGAAAACGCACGAAAAAAATCCCAGGATTTCTCCAAAAGACATTCATGTGCGAATCTGCGAGCCGGAAAAACCACCCCGTTGGGTTACCATGTCGTTGGATGAATACAATGCTGCGTCCGCAACAATTGTGCCCCACTCCTCAACCGAACAAGACCATACGTAATCGTTATTCTTCGTTTTCGCGACCGTTTGCCGTTTCGGATTGCGTGTCTGCGACCGGGACTAGCCGCATGTGTTCAATCGCGTATTGAATCAGCGAGGACTCCTCAGCCTTCAAGTTGGTCGATTTGCCATTTCTAGCTGATTCTGCGATCGCAGCAAGGCAATCGACAAATGTAACGAGTTCTTCATCTGACCGG
>JAYVCO010000356.1:0-5679 GCA_043749935.1 Planctomycetia bacterium | reverse complement strand
AGCCCTCGCTTGCGCGTCGGGTTAGTATTCCGAGGCCACGCCTCGGCGTTCAACCAAATGTGAATCGATGCTTGGCCCTGGATGAATCCAAAATGACTCCGACCGGCCCTCTCGCGATCTTCAACTTTGGGTCGCTCAATATTGATCGCGTGTTTCGAGTTCCCCGCATTGCCGCGCCAGGCGAGACGATCGCCAGCATTTCGCTCAGCCAGTTCGCCGGGGGTAAAGGGGCCAACCAATCGGTTGCGTTGGCTCGCGCCGGAGCCAAGGTGACGCACATCGGCAAGGTTGGCGCGGACGGGCAATGGCTGTCCGAAAAGCTGGCCGCAGAAGGGATCGACACTCGCTGGGTCCGCACCGGGCAATCGCCCACTGGGCAGGCGATCATTCAAGTCGACGACGCCGGACAAAATGCCATCGTCTTGTTGAGCGGCGCGAATCAGGATAATACGCCCGGCGAAGTGGAAGAGGCAATTGCCAGCGCTCCTCAGGGCTCGTGGCTATTAGTCCAAAACGAAACAAGTGCGGTGAGCGAAGCAATTCTCGCCGCAAAGAAACGGGGGCTGCGCGTGGCGTTCAACCCGGCTCCGATGGATGATCGCGTGCAAACCTATCCGCTCGAACTGGTCGATTTGTTGTGCCTGAACGAAACCGAGGCGGCGGCGATGACCGGCCAACCGGCGGCAGATAAATCGCTCGAAACACTCGTGGCCCGATTGCCTGGTTGCGAAATCCTGTTGACTCTGGGCGCGGCCGGCCTTATCTATCGCGGGCCGTCGGAGGATATTCGCCTGAAAGCTCAGCAGGTCGAGGTCGTCGATACCACAGCGGCCGGCGATACGCTGCTCGGCTATTTCCTGGCCGGCCGCAATCGCCAGCTCGACCCACGAGAATGCCTGGAACTTGCCAGCCAGGCAGCCGCGCTCTGCGTGACCCGGCATGGCGCGATGGATTCGATCCCGCGCCTGAGCGAAGTGCTGCAAACCGGCTGACTTCGACTGACCGGGCCACGCCGCAATTCGTCCGCCAAATCCAAGCGAAAAAGATTGAGTCGCGGTGCGTGCGTCGGTTATCATGGGCCGGATCGAACTTGCCGTAACCCTCTTCAAAAAAACCCTCTCCAAAAACCATCCACACCCAGGTACACAACCATGTCCTCCTCCCAACCCAAGCCAAACCATGCAGACGCCTCTCGTCGTTCATTCCTCAAAACCACGGCCGCCGCGGCCCTGACCACCGTCGTCGCGCCGACCATTTTGGGCGCTGAAGACAAGTCGGGCAGCAAGTTGCCCGTGCTCGGCAGCGGAGCGCACCAGTACGAAGCGATTCACAATTGGGGCGAACTGCCCAGCCACATCGTTTGGGGCGAGACCCACGGCGTGGCGATCGACGAGGCGGGTCACATCTACATCAAGCACCGCTCGTCGGCGCCGGAGCCGATGGATGCGATCGCGGTGTTCGATCCGGCCGGCAAATTCGTGCGCTCCTTCGGCAAGGAATATCACGGCGGCGGCCACGGCATCGACATTCGCAAAGAGAGTGGACAAGAGTTTTTGTATTTGTGCGACGTCAAGAACCGGCTGGTCACCAAAACGACGCTCGCGGGCGAGCAGCTTTGGAAAATGCACTTTCCCGAGCAGGCCGGCGTCTACAAGGATTTGAAAGAGTTCAATCCCACCAACGTGGCCTTCGCGCCCGACGGCGGGTTCTATGTGGCCGACGGCTATGGGTCGAGCTACATCCATCAGTACGACAAAGACGCCAAGTGGATTCGCACCTGGGGCGGAGCCGGCACCGAAGAGGGCAAGATGCGCACGCCTCACGGCATCTGGCTCGACAACCGGCCCGGCCGCGAAGTGGCTCTGATCGTGGCCGATCGCGCCAACGCGCGGCTGCAATACTTCACGCTCGACGGCAAATTCATCAGCGTCGTCAACGGCGTCAGCTTCCCCGCTCACTTTGATATCCGCGGCACCGACCTGCTAGTGCCCGACCTGCACGCCCGCGTGACGATCATGGACAAGGACAACCAGATAATCACGCACCTGGGCTACGATCAGGCCTGGACCGACAAAGTCCTGAACGGCGGCAAGCTCGAATTGCGCGGCAAGCCCAGCGAATGGCAAAGCGGCCGCTTCATCCACCCCCACGACGCCTGCTACGACAAAGACGGAAATATTTTAGTCGTGGAGTGGGTTCCGACCGGAAGGGTGACTTTGCTAAGGAAGGTTTCGTAGAGGGCGGCGGCAGTTTTCATAGCCGAAGGGGCACCACACTGGAATGGCGCGATGAGGCAATCGAGCAATAATCGTGGTGCGACCCTGATCGAGCTTGTCGTGGTCCTGGCGATCATTGCGATTCTGTTGGGCCTGCTACTGCCGGCCATCAGTTTTTCGCGCGAGCGAGCGCGGCGATCCGCCTGCGAGAACAACCTGCACCAACTGGGGATCTCGCTGACGCATTTTGTCGACGCGAGAAAGAAGCTGCCGGATCCGGTCGAGGATGGCAAGATCGGCGGCTGGGCGATCGCGATTTTGCCTTACATGGAAGACACGGTTTTGGCCGACGGGCTGTCCGGCAATCCGCCGCTCGATTCCGCCACGACCTTGCCATTGGCGAGCAAACGCCCGCTCATCATGCGGTGCCCCTCCGCCTACGAAGGAGACAGCACGATCGCGACCATTCCCGCCAGCCATTATTCGGCGATCCTAACCAGGAAAGGATTTCCCAAACTGGCGTGGAAGCTAGGCGAGCTCCCCACCGATTCCCGCATCCCCTGGGTTATCAGCCCCGAAGCGCCCTTCGGCGGTCCGAATGAAGTGCGACCGCACAGTGGAGGATACAACGTGACCTACGGGGCTGGACCTGAGGCTGGGGGCGTTTCGTTCATTGGCCCGGATTGATTCGCGTTTCGGCGAGGCACGGGCGGGTCAGTAACTAGCCTTCGTCTTCGTCGAAAAAGTCATTCGAAACTTCTTTGAGTACATACGAACCGCTGGTCGAAACGCCAATGTTGTGCGTCAGCATTAGGTCGGTCAGCATGTTCCCGTCGACCAGAACCACCTTCTTCCCCTCGATCTTGTCAACAAAATCACGGGCATCCTTGGTGAATTCCGAGGTGGTCAGAATCACGCCCTTTTTGGATCGCACAAAGTCCATGCTACCTACGAAAGCTTGCACGACTGGGCGACCAACCGTAGCCGAGTCGTACCTTTTGGCTTGCACGGAAATTAAGTCCAGTCCCAGCTTGTCCTCGGCAATCGTGCCGTCTATTCCGCCATCTCCGGACTTACCCGTTACATGGCCGTGGCCTCCGACACCACCATAGCCCATCGCCATCAATAGACTGATTACCGCTTTTTCAAAGAATGATGGAGGGGCGGCTTTTAGCCGAGCCAACAGCTCAGCTTTGGTAGCGGCTTCCAGCGTATTAAATGACGCGGTCAGCACTTCAAGTGGTGTGTTGCTGGGCTCGGTCGCCAACCCCTTGTTTGCGGGCTCGGCTTCGGCCGTTTCCTTAGACTTATCCCAAAATGCGTTGAATGCCGGAATGCCCTTCAACAATCTGATCGATATCTTGGATGGCTTGTCACCCAATAGAGTCCGGCCAGCCTCGGTGATGCGAACCTTACCTCTGACAGGGTTTTCCAAAAGTCCCGCAGCCTTTAGGTGTGTCTTCGCCCAACCAACTCGATTGTGAAAGATGGTTTGCTGGCCACTTGGCAACTTCGTTTGAAGCTCGTCGTCGGTCAGTTGAAACTGCTTAGCCAACGATTCGTACAAGTCCCTAACCCGGTGCTCTTGTCCGTCGGCGATGGACCTTAACAGGGGCAACATGACGGTCTGGTAATCGGGGATGGCCATTGATTTCTTTCCGCTAAGCGTCCAAGCAAAGCCGCGATTATAT
Source organism: Planctomycetia bacterium (assembly GCA_043749935.1). GTDB lineage: Bacteria > Planctomycetota > Planctomycetia > Pirellulales > PALSA-1355 > PALSA-1355. The sequence goes on along the minus strand of JAYVCO010000356.1, from coordinate 1,772 downwards.
ATGCCGAAATGGCCCTGGTCACCTTGCGAATTAGAATTCCGCCTCCAAGCACACTCGACCGACTGGACCCCAGCCGCGGAGATCAGGTCGGTGGCCTGACAAAATTGTTTATTTGTTGGCTTGCCCCAATCCCAACGGGATTGCAGCATCCAGCCCAGGATTGCGAGTCCTCTCGCTATCCTGGGATACTGTGGTCGCGCACCATGCCAACCTTGAAAAGGTTGCATCCACCGAACCCGATCCGTATCGTGTCGTCATGCCGCAGTCCCTTGCCAAGATCCTCGTTCACACGGTGTTTTCCACCAAAGACCGTCGCCCGTTTCTGCGCAATCGTGCGCTGCGCGACGAATTGCACTGCTACCTCGGTGGTATTCTGTCCAATCTGAATTGCCAACCGATGATCGTGGGCGGGGTGGAAGATCACGTTCACATCCACTCAACGCTAGCGCGCACCTGCGAAGCGGCAGAGATGGTAAAGGAACTCAAGCGCGGTTCGACCCTCTGGATCGAAACGAAAGACCCGGGACTAAAGCAATTCGCAGGGCAGAGTGGATATGGTATTTTCTCGATCGGCTTCTCGCAAATCGCGGCGGTCCGCAGCTACATTGCAGGGCAAGTCGAACACCACAGCCAGGTTTCGTTTCAAGACGAATTTCGTTTGCTGCTGACCAAGTACGGCGTCGACTTCGACGAGCGCTACGTGTGGGACTGATGCAACGCTTTCAGCGTTGACCCGATTCGCGCGGCACCCCAGTACCCGGGGTAGCCGCCAAGCGGCAACCCCGGGCTGAATGATCCGGTCCCGTTGGGATCGAGCCGATCCGGCCAATCATCAGGCCATCTGCACAGCCCTGATTCGCGAATTTGGCGGCCGCACTGAACCAAGTAGGTCAGTGCCAGTGGCCTGACGAATTTTTTTTTATTGGCTTGCCACAATCCCAACGGGATCGAGACGCCCAAGCCCCTCTCGACAGGCCGCTCTCCTTGACTAAAATCTCCGACTTGGCTGGTGAGTGACCAGCGAGGCGGATTCTTGTTTTTTCAAAAGGGATTTTTCATGAAGACGTATGCACTTTTTCTGACTTTGGCACTTGTGCCGTTCGTGGTTGGCTGTGATACGAAGGCAGGCTCGAAGGCTTCGCAGGACGCCAACAAGGCGGCTGAAGAAATGAAAGCGGCGGCGAAGGATGCGGGCGAAGCGACCAAGGCGGCGGCGGAAGATATGAAAGATGCGGTCAAGGACGCCGCGGCGGAAATCAAGGAGGCGGGCGAAGACGTTAAGAACAAGATCGAAAATCCGTAGTCGCCATTCGAGAACCGTCTCGGAGAGGGGGACAGTCCCCGACCATCTGCCGATGGTGCCCGGCTCCTCGACCATCCTCCGGATGGTGTCCGCCCGCAAAATCGGGACAGTCCCCGCCGGTTCTCGCTCGTCAGTTCGCTCTCGGGCTCTTGCCGCTTCAGGCGGCGTGAGCCTGGGAAGCGACCTCTGGCTTTTCTGGCGTTTCGTGCGAACGAAACACCCAATGCTTTTGCAGCAGATAGCTGAGCAGCGTGGCACCGATCATGGCGACGGCCTGGCCCGGCAGCGGATCGAGCCATTGTTCGTAAACGATCCAATCCAACAGCACGAGGTTGACCAGAAAGGTCGCCACGAGCACCAGCGCGTATTTGCCGAAGGCCTGCTTGACGTGCTTGCGGTCGGAGAACGTCGACAGCCGGTGCAGAACATATCCCAGCCCAATGCCGAACACATAGTCGGCCGCCAGGGC
>JAYVCO010000355.1:0-6697 GCA_043749935.1 Planctomycetia bacterium | reverse complement strand
AGCAAACGCCGACCGGCATGCGACAGGAGAGGTTCGAACATCATCTGCATTTCCTGGCAGACCGCGTCCGGCCTGCGGTGAGATCAGTTTAGATACAGAAACTCATTGGCGTTGTAGAGTGCGCGGCAGAAGACGAGCAGCCCTTGCTCGGCCACTAACCGGCTGGCGGCAGTGAGCTCATCGTGCTCCGGAGCGCGGCCGAAAGCCAACCAAAACCCCTCGCGAATCTGACGCTGCGGATCTTCGCCAGCTTCGCGTTTGAGCCGTTCGGCGAAAAGTTCCGCCTGTTGCAACATGAACGAGCCATTCAACAAGTTCAGAGCCTGTAACGCCGTGGTAGAGACGTTGCGCCGGGCCATCGTTTGGCTGGAGTCGGGGCAATCGAATTCACCGAACGTGGCATCTTGACGCATGCGAGGTTTGTTTTGATAGACCATACGCCGCCATTCGGCCGCGGTGAACGACTGTTTCGGCGTGTACACTTTCACGTAATTCGTATTCGGTTCAAACACTTCGTATCCCGACCCGCCCATTCGCAAATCGAGGGTGCCGCTGGTCCACAGCACAGTATCGCGAATCGCTTCGGCTTCGAGCCGCCTGGGATTGAATCTCCACAGCAAACGTCCGCCAGCGTCTTTGGCCGCGGCGTGGAGATTCACTCGGCTCGACTGTCGATAAACGCTCGATAGCATGATCAGCCTATGCAGCGACTTCGGGTGCCAGCCCTGGCTCATGAATTCGGTGGCCAGCCAATCGAGCAACTCGGGATGCGAAGGCTGGCCGCCTTGAAATCCAAAATCGCTGGGAGTCCTCACCAGACCTTGGCCAAAGTGGTAGTGCCAAAGGCGATTAACGACCACACGGGCCGCCAGCGGATTGCTCTCGTCGCCAATCCACCTGGCAAGCGCCACGCGTCGATCGGCCTCGTTCGAACTTGCGCTCAAGCTCAAGGGCAGACCGACAGTGGCGATGCCGCCGGGCGCGACTGATTCGCGTTTTTGCAGCGGTTCGCCTCGATATAAGACGTGCGTCGGGTCTGGTTGGGAAAAAGTTCCTGCGTAATTCTTTTGCGGAGCCAACTCGGCCACCTTGGTACGCAACCGTTCAAATTCGCTGCGATACTGCGAGATTTGCGCTGCTGCTTCCGGAGGCAGTCCGTCGCTAGAAAATATTTCCGGCGGCTTTGCATCTGGATCGAATGCCTTACGATCGTCGCTGCCGGCCACCCATTGCCAATCGTCGCCAGTCATGCTGGTTTCAATTTTGTACTGTATTGGCAGCCGATCTTTGAATGCGCCCTCGCGATCTCGGGCCCAGACGACACGATCGATGAGCGCTGGCTCCGCCATTTCGATCTGCACCCAGCCGGCACCCGATTCGCTCGAGATCCAACTCCGGGCATTGCCATACCGCCCATCGTTAATGTGTTTCAACTTGTGCAGGCTTGATCCACCATCGGCAAACACGCCCGAGGTGGTGGCCTTCGCTCCCGAACTTGCCAAGGCAACATTTCGCGGCTGGCCCTCGGCAGTAAATATTTCCAGTTCGTCGAGGCAAGGCTCCGCCTGGTTCGTGGCCAGAACCGTAAATCGCGCGAACCGGGCGCGAACCGGTTCGAAGCGATCAACATTCGCTCGCGCGTTGACCGAAGCTCGTTGGCGGACGATAGGTGAATTGCCGGATTGCGCAATTTGTTCGTACCGAGCCAGCAGCTTGCGTGCCTTTCTTTCCACGGCTGCCAGATCGTCGCGAACCGCGACTTCTTGCTGGCGGCGCTTGTCCGATTCAATAGTGTGCGGCTCCCGCTCGCCGTGTTGAACGCCGGCAAAGACGGCCTGCAACGCATAATAATCGCGTTGCGAAATCGGATCGAACTTGTGGTCGTGACACTTGGCGCAACCCACGGTCAGTCCCAGAAAGGTCGTGGCAGTGGTTGACACCATATCATCCAAATCATTCATCCGCTGCTGCAGCGTCAATTCCACGTCGGGGCTGCCGACAATGTCGTGCGCTCCGCCAACCAGATAGCCAGTCGCGGCATCCGCGCCGGCCTGATCGCCGGCCAATTGTGCGAATACGAACTGTGGGTAGGGCAGATCCTCATTGATCGCGTGAACGACCCAATCGCGATAGGGCCACGCATTCGGCCGCGCGGTGTTCGTTTCGTAGCCATTGCTCTCTCCAAAGCGCACCACGTCCAGCCAATGCCTTCCCCAGCGTTCGCCGTAACGCGGAGATGACAGTAGGCGATCGACCAGCTTCTCGTAAGCATCGGCCCCCGAGTCGCGCACGAATTGTTCGATCTCGACCGCCGACGGTGGCAAGCCGTGCAAGTCGAATGTGGCACGGCGAATAAAAGTTGCGCGGTCCGCTTCGTCGGCCAGCTCCCAGCCCTGCTCTTCCAGCTTCTCCAGGACAAATGCGTCAATCGGGTTGCGCACGCGGTCTGCGCTGCGAACGGCGGGCACGATCGGGCGCTTGGGCGGTTTCAACGACCACCAATCGCGACCGGCGCGCATATCGGTTGTGAATTCGGAGACGCTCAGCACGCGATCCGTGGGCCACGATGCGCCCGCTTTGATCCAGACTTCGAGGAGAGTCAATTCGCCTGAAGTCAGTCGTTTCCCTTTGCCTTCTGGCGGCATTTCATCGCTGCGAATCCGCTCGAGCACATGGCTCTTATCGGGCTGGTTCGGAACGATTGCCAGCAGTTGGCTGTCGCCCGCGGCATACGCCGAACTGCTCCGGGACAAGTCCAGGCCGCCGGCCGGATCGCTGCCGTTGTGACACCCCAGGCAGTGGCGAACCAGAATGCCGACGATGTCCCGTTCGAATGCGGCCTCTTCCGCGGCGGGGGCCTGCGTTATCAGACCGCACGAAGCAAAGCCGATGAACCATGCAAAAATGGTTCGCGAGAACTGCACCCCCAACGGCCTTCGACGCATGCGAGACATAGTGGGTACGATAGACTGACAGACAGAGCACTGTCAATTAATTGGCGGGGGCAATCAACAGGAGGCGCCAATTTACAGGCGATGGCAACGAAATGACGTTCAAAACACGCTTCGCAAATACGCTGCTTGCATAGCGCGTCGCGGAGCCAAAAGAAGGCCCCGGGTATTCGAGTTATTGCCGAAGACTACCAGCCCATGACCATGTTCGATTCGATCACCTTGCGTGCACGCTCCAGATCAGAGCCGGTCTCGTGCATGTAGAGCCGAATCGCGTGCACCTTGTCGCCCGCGGCTTTGGACAGGCAATCGCGGGCGGTGGAACAAGGATCGGTCGTGGGCCGAACGATGCCCAACACGGCTTTCGAAATCACCCAAGTGTCGCGGGGGCGCTTCGTAAGTCGAATGACGCGATCGCCCGGATACGCTTCGTGGACCACTGCGGATGCGGCGTCTTCATCCGCCGCCCAAGTGATGATGATGTGGCAGTCGGTCTCTACCTCAAATAGCGGCATGTACCTTCCCTCCTTCTCGAGCAGCGTGGAGTCCCACCCAGGGGCCAAGCGGGCGCGCATGGGACGTGCGCACGAACCAGTTTGCAATCGTAAAACTTGCCAGCCGGTTCGTCAACGTACGACCGAATAATGTCCGTGGTCGGTTGACTGCCAGCAGCCACGGAGCAACGTGGCCCAGTGTGGCTGCAACGTGACAGGGGGGGTGAGAAACCCAAGCTGGATTTGGCTAGAATGCCGCTTCGACAGACGGGGTCTGTTGGTTGATCGGCTCGATTTCCGAGCCTGTATGGCGGTAAATTCGATTTCTTCCGGCAGCTTTACCGCTATAGAGGGCCGCGTCAGCCCGGGATAATAGGCTTTGGGCGTTGTCGCCATCCAGCGCCATAGCGACGCCTCCGCTGACAGTCAACCCGAGCGAACTTTCGACCGTCGTGCGAACCCGCTCGGCAAATAGGCAGGCGTTTTCCAAGGTCGTATGCGGCATCACGACCACGAATTCCTCGCCGCCGTACCGGGCCAGAATGTCGGTATCGCGAATCGCGTTATCGAGAATCCGGGCCACGGCTTGCAGGGTGCGATCGCCGTGCAAATGCCCCTTCTTATCGTTGACTTGCTTGAAGTGATCGATATCGAAGATGGCCAGCGAAAAATACTGTTCGTACCGATCCATCAACGCGAACATTGATTCCAGCGAGTCGTCCAGCCCCCGACGATTGCTCACGCGTGTCAATGGGTCGGTACGGACTTCGGTAAACGTCATGAGATGATTCGTCTGCTGGCGGATTTCGTCATACGCCTGGGCAATTTGCTCGGCCAATCGGAGCGTCGGTTTGAGGATCTGCTCGGCCTCTTTGCACAAGTCCTGCCAGGCGGCGTCCTTGGCCTGGCTGCCCAACTCGCTGACGCGATCCTTGAATGTCGCCACGTTGAGGTGGTGGGTTGCCAGATTTTTGCGCACATTCTCGGCGATTTGTTCCAGCTCTTTGGCCACGGCCTTCGCGCGGCGCACCTCGCGCCGGGCTCGGTCGGCTTCGCTAACCGCGCTCGCCTTCGAGATACGGCCTACCAGGTAGCCCATCAGCGCAATCACGGCCAATGCAACAGACAACGGCAATTGATCGGGAAATTCCATCGGCCCAGCCTTCTCTTTTCAAAAGGTTTTTGCGTCGACCACGGTCGTTGAAGGGGCATGATCCTTCAGCGCGCTTTACTCAGTAGTTCGTGCGAGAGCCGAAGCCCCGCAGGCAAACAACGCCGATCACGACGACGACCAGCACCAACATCGTGACTTGTTGGAAGTTGAGCGAGGTCAGGCGATGCTCAACGGTCCGAAAAAGTTGGTTCAACATGGCGCGTTTTTTTCCGAACTGGACAAACTTCACTTTCTCAAGCCTAGGTTACAAATCACTCGAAAAGGGCACGCGACGGGGAAAGGCAGATGCTGCCGCCGGCACGCACGGGCTCGCGCGGAACAGCCCGCAAATCCCTCAAAGACCCGTCCCCTTGCGAGTCGACGAGCGCAGGCTATAATTTCAGCTCTCGACCTAAACCGAAGAGCGTCATGGCCCTTTGGGCCCGCTTGGTGAGGTCAAAGGGGGGTGTAGCTCAGTTGGTTAGAGCGCTAGCCTGTCACGCTAGAGGCCGAGGGTTCGAGTCCCTTCACCCTCGCTTATCCGTAAGTACCGCTAAAGTCTGACTTTAGTTGCCTGCCGTCGACCGACCACCGATTGCTAAGTTGAGAAACAGCTTGGCTCGGTAGAGTGCCAAACGGGCGGCGCATCTCCGCACCGGCCTGGTGCAACATCATCTGCCATGCAGGTTTATGCGGTCACTTCACGTCGGCCGGCTTGATTCCTAGCACTTTGACCAGGAACGCCCAACGGTCGGCGGCTTCTTCGATGACCTTGGCCGTGGGCTTGCCGGCGCCGTGGCCGGCCTTGGTTTCGATGCGAATCAAGATCGGGTTGTCGCACGACTGGGCCGCTTGCAGCGTGGCGGCAAACTTGAAGCTATGCGCCGGCACGACTCGGTCGTCGTGGTCGGCCGTGGTGATGAGTGTCGGCGGATAGCAGGTGCCCGACTTGATCGAGTGCAGAGGCGAATACTTGAAAAGAGCCGGGAACTCGACGGCGTTATCCGACGAGCCGTAGTCGTCGACCCAGGCGTGTCCGATCGTGAACTTGTGGAAGCGGAGCATGTCGAGCACGCCGACGGCCGGCAACGCCGCGCCGAACAAATCGGGACGCTGCGTCAGGCAGGCGCCGACCAACAGCCCGCCGTTCGAGCCGCCGCCGATGGCGAGCTTCGGCGTCGAGGTATAGTTTTTGGCAATGAGCCACTCGGCCGCGGCGATGAAATCGTCGAACACGTTTTGCTTCTTGTGCTTCGTGCCGGCCGCGTGCCAATCCTCGCCATACTCGCCGCCACCGCGCAGGTTCGGCACGGCGAAGACGCCCCCCATTTCCATCCACACGAGATTCGAGACGCTGAACGTGGGCGTCAGCGCGATATTGAACCCGCCGTAACCATACAGAAACGCCGGCGCCTGGCCGTCTTTTTTCACTCCCTTCTTGTAGCTAACGAACATGGGAATCTTCGTCCCGTCCTTGCTCGGGAAGAAAACCTGCTCGGTCGCGTAGTCACTCGGGTCGAAGCCGACCTTCGGAGCGCGATAAACGGTGCTTTGGCCGCTGGAGATGTCGTAGCGATAGATCGTGGTCGGCGTGGTAAAGGATGTGTAGCTGTAAAAGGTCTCGGTGTCGCTCCGTTTGCCGTCGAAGCCCGCGACCGTCCCCAAACCGGGGAACTTGACCTCCGAAAGGAATTTGCCGCCCAGATCGAAGACTTTGACCTGGGTGTAGGCGTCCTTCAAATAACTCGCAAAGAAGCGGTCGCCCACGATGCTAACACTGCGCAGGGTTTCTTCGGCCTGCGGAATGATTTCCTTCCAGTTCGCCTCGGCTGGCTGGCGCGTGTCGATCGCAATCACGCGTCCGCGAGGAGCATCCTTGTTCGTCTTCAGAAAAAAGATGGGGCCCACGTTGTCGAGCAGTTGATAACCGGCGTCGAAATTCGCGATCAGTTCGATAATCGGCGAGTCGGCCTTGTCGAGATCCTTGTAGAGCAAGCGATTGCGGTCATCGGTGCTCTTGGAAACTTCGATGCCAAGATACTTGCCGTCATCGGTGACAACGCTACTGAATTTCCATTCTTTCTCGTCGGGCCGATCGT
>JAYVCO010000354.1:0-6916 GCA_043749935.1 Planctomycetia bacterium | reverse complement strand
GACCGCGGCATTGGACCGGACCAGGGTTAGTGGCATCCGGAATTTCCCCCCGCGGCAGTTCAAAGCTAACCCCGGCGCCATTGCCCTGCCCGGATAGGCTAGGCAAAAAAAGCGTTGTCCGGAGTGTGTGGTTCGGAGTCAATCCAGAACGGCCTGGCCTCCCGAACGGGCAGTGGCGCCAAACTTCTTTTTTCGCTCACGCGATTTGTTCGGCACCGCTGCGCGCACTGCCTACTAGCATGCACCAAAATCGTCCCGCGAATTGCTCTTCTGCCGGACGGCCCCGGCTTGTACTATTCGCGGCCGCACATTTGGGCAGCCCGAGCCTCAATAACGGGGAGCGCGGCTTAGGCATTTCATGGTTGAGCAGCAGGTGACACGATGAGCAATTTGGGTGTATTCCACTGGATTCGTGAAGGCGTTCGGCGTTCGGTGCTGTTGGGTTTTTCCGACGCCGTCGAGCAGTTGGGCGTGGCCGCCGATGGCAGTGAGGCGTTGCACCCGCAATTGGCCGCGGTGCTGCGCGAAGCGGCGCCGGCCGCCTTGACCCACACGACCGAACCCACCAAGCCCGAGCGCAAGCGGCTCGGTCGATCGCTGGAGCAACTCCGGCAGACTGGGGCTGCCAAGCCCGGCCACAGCGCGAGCTGAACAATCGGTTCCAGCCGACAGTTTCAAGCGAGTTCCAAGGACGACCCATTCACGGCAGTGCTGTCGTCATTGCGACAACAATTCTACTGAGTCGGTTGTCCTATCAAACTGCCGCGAGCATCGCGCTGTTTGTCGCAATCGAGTGCGTTTGAAGGGCTTAGGCGTGTTCGCTCGATTCCGGGATTCCGCCGGGGCGCACGCTTTGCATTTCTCTCGGGCAGGCTTACCAGGTCATGGCGAGCGTGCTCGACTTGCAGCGGGCTCTAAACTTGTCGCCAGAGTTGTTCCCGCTGCAGTCGGGTTTTTTTGCGCGCCGTAGCATCGCCGAAAAAGCCCCCACCGAAGAAGCTTCTGCCAAAAAGCCCCTTTGGAACCCTACCAAGCGGGGTTTCCGCCAGCCAAACGGCTGCACAAACGACGGCGCGCTACTTGACGGCCCCGGCCGTTTGAGATTTACTGACCGGATGGTCGGTAGAATTTCGTGCCGGCCTCCCTGGGCTCAGTTTCGCGGTCCCGCCCGACCTCCTCCCCTGCGAGCCGAAGCTTGAAAACCTCCAAAAAAGCCGCGATCGCCACGGAGTGCGATCGGACGATCGATATTTACGTCAAGGCAGCCGAGATTTTTCACGAACAGGGGTTCGACGCCACCTCGATGAGCAACATCGCGGCGGCCGTCGATTTGACCAAGGCCGGTCTCTATTACTACATCGAGAGCAAAGAGGATCTGCTGTTCGCGATCATGAACTATGCCATGGAACGGCTCGAAACGCTGGTCATCGAACCCTCGCGCCTGATCGCCGACCCCGAAGAGCGGCTGAAAAGCATCCTGACCCGGCACGGCCGCCAACTGACTGAGGGAAACAAGGCGATCACGATCCTGACCGACGAGATCGAGGGCCTGAAGCCCAAGCATCGCAAACAAATTTTGGACCGCAAGCGGGTCTATTTCGATTTCGTTCGCGACACGCTCGAAGCTCTGCGCAGCGAAGGCAAATTGCACGACATCAATACCACGGTGGCCACGTTTAGCCTGTTCGGCACCCTGCTCTGGCTGCCGCGCTGGTTCCGACCGGGCGGGCGACTGACGAGCGAACAAGTCATCCAAGAAATTGTCAACATTGCCGCGGGCGGACTGCTGAAGTCGTCACCACGGACTGAAAGCCTATGAACATCATCGTTTGCATCAAGCAGATCCTCGACCCGGAAATCCCGGCCCGCGACTTTCGCGTCGATAGCGCCAAGCGCGAGGCCGAGCGCGGCGGCGCCAACCTGGTGACCAATATCTTTTGCGAGAACGCGCTGGAGACGGCGATCCAATATCGCGACGCACACGGCGGCAAGATCACAGCTTTGGCTTGCGGACCCGACGGGGCCGAAGATGTGCTGCGCAAGGCGCTGGCACTCAAGGCCGACGAGGCCGTGCTGGTTGTCAACGAGGCCGACAGCAACCCCGACCCGCTATTTGTCGCCCAGGCTTTGGCGGCCGCAATTCGCAAAATCGGCGCGTTCGATGTGGTGCTGGTCGGGCGCGAGGCAGGCGATTGGGGCGCGGGCCAAACCGGCGGTTTGCTGGCCGAAGAGCTGGGCGTGCCCTGCATCTCGTTTGCCGAAAGTCTCGAACCGGATGCTGCCGGCACGCTCAAAGTCAAACGCCAGACCGATACGGGCTGGGAGTTGCTCGAAGCGACCGCACCGCTAGTTGCAACAATCACGAACCACGAAAAGAACGTCCCGCGCATTCCCAAAACGCGCGACGTCATGCAGTCTTATCGCAAGCCGCTGACCAAGTGGACGCTGGCCGAATTGAACCTCGATCCGGCCAAGGCCCACGACTATTCCGAAGTGGCCGAACTGTTCATCCCCCGCAAGGAAACGCAATGCGAATTCATGGCGGGCGACACCCTGGAAGAGAAAATCGATGCGTTTGCCCGCCGCGTGACTGAAGTCATGCGCTCGATGTAATTTCAAGATAGCGAGAGTTTATTGTGCCGGATGTAGTCTGTTGTTTGTTTGCTCGCGGCGGTTTCGATCGTTCGGACCAGGGTATTCTGGGGGCCGGCCGACGCCTGGCCGATAGCCTGAATGGCAAGCTGCGGGCCGTCGTCATCGGACCGTCCGACGACGCGCTGACTCAAGGCGCCGCCGCGGTTGCCGACAACGTATTGATTGCCGATCACGCTCTGCTGGCCGAATATCATCCGGAGATCTATCTCGATGCGCTGGCCGCGATTTGCAAGCCGCTGGCGGCCAAGGCGGTGTTGTTGGGCAACGACGCGTATGGCCAAGAACTTGCAGCTCGGTTGGCTCACCGGCTGGGTGGCAGTGCCGCGGGCGACGCCGTCGAAATTGTCGCGGCCGGCGATCAGCTGCGTGTCACGCGCGGCGTGTATGGCGGCAAGGCAACGGCGGTGATCGCACTGAACCGGACGCCGGGCGTGGTTTGGGTGCGAGCCCGTGCGATGGAGCCGGCTGCCTCGACGGGCAGACCGGCAGGAGAGATCCAAAAACTTTCGCTCGATTTGAAAGACAGCGCTCGCGTCAAAGTCACCTCGCGTCACGTCGAGGCGAAAGAAGGCGTGCGGCTGGAAGAAGCACGGCTGATCGTATCCGGCGGACGCGGGCTCGGCGGACCCGAGCCGTTCAAGGAATTACAGGCTTTGGCGGGAGCCATGGGCGCGCAGATGGCTGCATCGCGCGCGGCCTGCGACGCCGGTTGGGTCCCGCCTTCGTGGCAAGTTGGCCAGACCGGCAAGAAAGTTGCTCCCGAACTGTACATGGCGATCGCCATTTCCGGCGCCAGTCAGCACATCATGGGCATTGCCGACTCGAAAGTGATTTGCGCCATCAATCGCGATCCCGACGCACCGATTTTCAAACACTGCCGTTTCGGCCTGGTGGAAGACTATCAAAAGGTCGTCGGCCCCTTGCGCGAGAAACTTAGCCACCCGACATGAACGATCCTCAACTGGCCACCCGCGAAGTTCTGTGGAACATCAGCCATGTGTGGATCATGTACGCGCTGTTGCTGCCCACGATGGGCGTGGCCGCGTATGGTTTCTATCGCCGCATCAAGCTGTGGCGCCGCGGGCAAAGCGAGAATCGTTTCGATCGTCCGGTCGAACGTATCGCGCTAGTGCTGAAGCACGCCCTGCTGCAATTGCGCAACTGGCGCAAGCTCTATCCGGGCGCGATGCACGCGATGATATTTTGGGGGTTCATCGTGCTCGCGATCGCCACGACCGTGGTGATGATCGATTACGATTTTGGCATCCCGATCATGCGCGGTCAGTTTTACTTGTATTTTCAATCGCTGTTTGTCGACGTCTTCGGCGCGCTGGCGATCGTCGGCATCGGCATGGCCGGCTTTCGGCGCTGGATCGTGCGGCCCAAGCAATTGGTCTACACCGCCGAGGCGACTGCGATTCTGCTCGTAATTCTTTCGATCCTCGTGACGGGTTTTCTCGTGGAGGGATGGCGAATTGCGGCCACCGCCGATCCTTGGGGCGCGTGGTCACCATTCGGCAATCTTGTGGCACGTGCTTCGGAAACGCAGATGTCGACCGAGACGATGAAAACGACCCACTGGTTTGCCTGGTGGACGCACTTGCTGCTGGTATTTGGCTTTATTGCCTGGGCGCCTTACACAAAGATGGCCCACGTCCTCACGTCGACATTGAATATCTACACGGCGCGGTTGGCTCCCATCGGCGCCACGCTGCGGAAGATCGATTTCGACAAATCCGAGAAGCTGGGCATCAACTCGCTGGCCGGCTACACCTGGAAAGACCTGCTCGATTTCGACGCCTGCACCGAGTGCGGGCGCTGTACGGCCGCGTGCCCCGCCAATCGGGTCGGCAAGTTGCTCTCGCCCCGCGACATCATTCTCGATCTGCAAAGGCTGATGCACGACCCAAGAATCGATCCAGCGCAGTCCTATATTGGCGCCACGCCGGCTCTGTCGGTCGAGGCGATGTGGGAGTGCACCACCTGCGGCGCGTGCGTCGAAGCCTGCCCGGTGTCGATCGAGCAGATGCCGAAGATCGTCGATACCCGACGTTTCTTGGTGATGGAAGACGCCGAGTTTCCCGAGACCATGCAGCAAGCGCTGACCTCGCTCGAAACGCGCGGACATCCGCTGCGCGGCACCGCTTTTTCGCGAGTGGATTGGACGCAAGGACTGAAGATTTCGACGATGGCCGAAGCCAAAAGCGCCGACGTACTGTTGTGGATCGGTTGCGGCGGAGCATTGGTCGAGCGAAACCAAAAAGTCGTCCGCTCGCTGGCGCAACTGTTGGAAAAAGCCGGCGTGAACTTTGCCATTCTCGGCCGGGAGGAAAAGTGTACGGGCGATCCGGCGCGGCGCATCGGAAATGAGTTCCTGTTCGAAACGCTGGCTCAAGAGAACATCGCCACGCTCGATCGCTACAAAGTCAAAACGGTCGTCACCTCATGTCCGCATTGTTTTAATACCTTCCGCAACGAGTATCCCCAGTTCGGTGGCCACTACGAAGTTTTCCACCATAGCGAATATCTGGCGAAGCTCGTGGCTGAAGGTAAATTGTCGGCCGACATGCCCACGGACAAGAAAATCACGTTTCACGATCCCTGCTATCTGGGGCGCCACAACAACGTCTATGACGCTCCGCGAGAGCTGGTGCAGATTTCCAGCAGTCGAGCGCCCGTCGAGATGGAACAAAGCCGCGGCAACGGGTTCTGCTGTGGTGGCGGCGGGGGAATGAGCTTCATCGACGAGCCGCCCAATCAACGCGTGAATCAAGAGCGAGCCCGGCAAGTGCTCGAAACCGATGCTGACGTCGTAGCGGTCGGCTGCCCATTTTGCATGACGATGATGGAAGACGGCATTAACGCCCGCAAGGGCGACCGCGACATCAAAGTGATGGATATTGCCGAGCTCTTGTGGCAAGCGGTCGAGCAGGCGCCCACGACTCAAAGTTAATACGAATCACAAGATTCATAGGTCATCCACGTAGAAAGGCACGTTATGGACTTAGGTCTGACACCCAGCGAAACCAAATTTCGCGACGAGTTAAGGGCATGGCTGAAAACCAATTTGCCCGCCAAGATGGTGAAAACCGCCGATTCGGGCGCCGAGTACTTCGGCTATCTGAAGAACTGGCAGCGCAAGCTCTACGAGGGCAACTATGCCGGCGTCTCCTGGCCGAAAGAATTTGGCGGCCGCGGGGCTTCGTTCATCGAACAGGCCATCTTCCAAGAAGAATTGGCGCTGGCCGACGCTCCTGAGCGGATGGGCACCATCGGCCAAGGGCTGGTCGGACCGACGATCATCACCGTCGGCACCGAGGAGCAGAAGAAACACTATCTGCCCGCGATCCTCTCGGGCGAAGAAGTTTGGTGCCAAGGCTTCTCCGAACCCAATGCCGGCAGCGACCTGGCCTCGTTGGAAACCAAGGGGATCCGCGAGGGAGAAGAGTTCGTCGTAAACGGCCAGAAGATCTGGACCAGCTACGCGCATATCGCCGATCAGTGCATGTTGGTCGTGCGAACCGACATGACCGCTGCGAAACACAAAGGCATGACCTGCCTGCTGGTGGATATGAAAAGTCCCGGCATCACGGTTCGTCCGCTCAAAATGATGTCGGGCGATTCGGGCTTCAACGAAATGTTTTTCTCCAACCTCCGCGTGCCGGTGAAGAACGTGCTCGGCAAAGTCAACGAAGGTTGGAACGTGGCCATTACGGCGCTATCGAACGAGCGGGCCAACCTGGGCACCGGGTTGTATGTGGTCTTCAAACGCAATCTCGACGCGGTTTTGGCACATGCCCGCACGATTCGCCGCCACGGCAAGCCCGTGATCGATGACCCCGTGATCCGGCAGAAGCTGGCCCAGTCGTATTTGGACCTGGAAGTTTTTCGCCTCAATACGACGAGGTCGCTGAGCAACCTGAACAAAACCGGCGTGCCCGGACCCGAGGGTTCGATTCAAAAGTTGTATTGGAGCGAGCTGAATCAGCGGAACGCACAGGTCGCGATGGAAGTGCTGGGACCCTACGCGCAGTTGACGAATTTCGACGAGGGGCGCTGGGTCTACAACTATCTGCGATCGCGCGGCAACACGATCGAGGCGGGCACCAGCGAAGTGCAACGCAATATCATTGCACAGCGCGTCTTGGGTCTGCCCCGTAGCTACTGAACTACTACCGGCTGAAGCCGGTAGGTTGGAGGAGAACGTGAGCTACGGACTGAAGTCCTTCGCTCACGATTTGGTGATTCGAAAGTTGTCTCC
>JAYVCO010000353.1:0-12500 GCA_043749935.1 Planctomycetia bacterium | reverse complement strand
CGTGTATCTCGGTTTGCTGATGGGCTTGGGCCTGTCGTTGCGCAACGGACTGAAAGGCTGGTTCAATATCTACAAGGGTGACGAGGACTATTGGAGCCGGGTGCTTTGGCAGTACCTGGGTCCAGCATTCCTCGTCTGCCTGATCGCCATCGTACTCTGTGTCTTGCTGTGGCCCGTTGCCCGGAATCTCCGCGGCCGGCTCTTCCCGCATGCTTACGGCATGATCTGGCTCGTGTTGATCTTCCAGAACGCAATCGGTCAACTCGTCACCGGCCCACTCAGTCAGTGGAACGAAATGGCATTCAGCATCTACTATCTACTGCTGTTGGCAATCACGGCGGTGATCATTTTCCATTACCAGTTCGCAAAAGATCAAATGCGCCGCGAGATGTCGTAGGCAGCGCGGTGCTACACCGGTGGCCGCGGCGCGGGTGGCCCAGACGACTTGGCACAAGTCGTCTGGGTTGCGAAGCAGCAAGAGGCGGCTTATCGAGTAGACCACTACCTTTGTCGGCCGCCTCTTGTCCCTACGGGACTCAGACATCTCGAAGCGAGTTGTCTGGGCCAACCGGCGAATACATAATTCATCTCACCGTACCCATAGATTTTGGGATACGAACGAAGGAAACAGTGTGGACAACTCCATCGGCCCAGACTCGATACCGATCTCTCCGACACTCGAGCGGGTTTCGTGGTCGGCGCGTCTCAAGAAATATCGCAAGCGAATCGTCTGGACATGCGTCGCCGGCGTAGTGCTCGCGGCGGTGTTGGTTGTCGCGGCGGTGTTGTCGATCGATCTGCTGGCCAAAGCGGGCATCGAACGCGCCGGCACGCGGGCCCTGGGCGTGACGACCACCCTCGATACGATCAAGATCGGCATCCTGTCCGGCAATTGCACCCTGGCGGGCTTTCAGGTTGCCAATCCGCCGGATTTCAAGTCGAGCTACTTTCTCAGGCTCGGCCAGGGCGTGCTCGACGTGTCTTTGAGCAACTTGATGCATGAAGTTGTCGAGATCGACCAGCTCACGCTCTCGGGCGTCCACATCAACCTGGTCCGCGAAACCGAGCAAGCCAACTTCCGCACGATCATCGAAAACATTCGCAAGTTCGAAGCAGCCAGGGACACGCCCGAGGAGCAGGCCGCCGACTCCAAGAGTCGCAAGAAGTTCATTATCCGCGAAGTGGTGATTCAGAATATCAGCGTCGACATCGACCTGCTGCCATTCGGTGGCAAGCTGACGCAACTCAACGTGCCGATCGAAGAGATTCGCCTGCAAGACGTGGGCAGCGAAAAGAACAGAGGAGAAAACCTGGCCCGGATTACCGCCATCGTGGTTCGCGCCCTGCTCGACGCCGTGCTGGCCAAAGGCGAAACCATTCTCCCGCCCGAGTTGCTCAACGAGCTGACCCAAAAACTGGGTGAGCTCAAGCCGCTTGAAACCCTGCAGAATATACGCGACAACATCCGCGAGCTTCGCGACAACCAACGCGAGCGCCGCGAAGAACGCGAAAACGAAGACCGCCCCCGCGGGCCAATCCGGCAGCGACTCAGAGATCGGCGGTAAATCTTGCCGAGCCACGCGTCAAGTCCAGGGAGTTTGAGGTATACTGTCGCTGCTGCGTCAGGGCCTTGGTCCGTGGGTTGCGGTCATGTTCACCATCCATTCAAAGCCGACTCGAGCGTGCGATGGTATTTCGCGGCGCGAGGCGCTGCGCATCGGGTCGCTCGGTCTGGCCGGATTGACGTTGCCCGATTTGCTACGGAGCGCTTCGGCAACAGAGGCCTCGCCACGACCCGTTCGGGCAAAATCCTGCATCGTGCTGTTCTTGTTTGGTGGGCCGGCGCAACATTCCACTTGGGATCCCAAGCCGCTTGCGCCAGTCGGAGTCCGTGGCGAATTCAAGCCGATCAAGACAACCGTGCCCGGCCTGGAAATCGGCGAGTTGTTGCCCAAGACGTCCTTGTTTGCCGAGCACTTGTGCCTGCTGCGGGCGATGCGAACGGGTGACAATGCCCATTCGTCGAGCGGGTACTACATGTTGACAGGCCAGCCGCATGCGCCGATGAACGCGGAAAACGCCAATCCGGGCGCGCCCAACAACTGGCCGAATTTTGGTGCGATGGTGCGGCGACTTCGCAACGACTCGGCCTCGTTGCCGTCGGCGGTGCGTTTGCCGCATCGGATTTTCAACACCGACCACTCGGTTTGGCCGGGACAGGACGCCGGCTTCATGGGTCGCTCGCTCGATCCGTGGATGTTTCGTTGTGAGCCGGCTTCAGAGAATTTCCGGATTCCGGAATTCGCCCTGCCGACCGACTTGCCGCTCTCCAGGCTCGAAGAGCGTCACGCGCTCTTATCCGCCATGAACCAGTATCGAGCCGCTGTCGAATATGAGGGCATGCTGGCTCCCTACGACGCGGCCACTCAACAGGCGTTCAATCTGCTGACCTCCCCCCGCTCGCGAGCGGCCTTGCAGCTCGATCTCGAACCCGCCGCTGCCCGCGATCGTTACGGACGCACGCAGTTTGGACAGAGCGTGCTTTTGGCTCGCCGATTGATTGAAGCCGGCGTAAGCCTGGTTCAAGTCAATTGGTATCGTTCCGCGGAAGAGCCGCCGGATACGCCGTGCTGGGATTCGCACACCCGAGAGGCCGAACGGCTGCGGACCGTGCTCATGCCGCAATTCGACCAGGCGTACTCGGCCTTGCTTGGCGACCTGAAGAATCGAGGCTTGCTCGACGACACGTTGGTGGTTTGTTTGGCGGAGTTCGGTCGCACGCCGAAGATCAACGTGGCGGGCGGTCGCGATCATTGGGGCAACGTATTTTCGTTGGCGCTGGCTGGTGGTGGCATCCGCGGGGGTCATGTACACGGTGCGTCCGACGCGATCGGTGGCGAACCCAAGTCGGGAGTCGTCCGGCCACAGGATCTGTTGGCCACGTTGTTCCATTGCCTGGGTCACGCCCCGACGACCGAGTTGCATGACTCGCTGGGACGTCCGTTCCCGATCGCGCGCGGCGAAGTCGTGCGTGAAATCCTGGCTTGATCCGGGGTTATCGCGCCACTGCTAGGATTTCTTGGGCTTCATGGCGGACTGCAATGTGTCCCATTGCTCGCTAATGATGCGTTCGAGATCGTTGAGCATTCCCGCGCCGCGCAGCCAGGAGAACTGCAAGGTCAAACGCGAAGGTGTCTGGTCCCTGTTTCGGCCGAGAGTAGTTGCGGCATGGTTGAGTCGTGCGAGTCAAAAAAAGAGCCAGACCTCGACTTTGCAGTCCTCCTGGAGATGTAAAGCGGATGCTTGACTGCGACCCACAGGGCAATTCCAATTTCGGTGCGGGCCCAGTGCGTCGTCTCAAACGCGAACAAGCATTGAAAGTTGACGATAGCCATGCAACTCGATCAATTTTGCGAAGCAAGCCGGGCATGGCTCGCCGAAGGCCGCCACGAGAGCGTCGCCGGGCACCGAATGTTCGTTCACGAACGCGGCCCGGCCGCCGCCGAGCGTGCAGCCAATGAATCGCCAACGCTGCTTTTGCTACATGGCTTTCCCACTTCGTGCTACGATTGGCGGGGCATCGTCGAGCGTCTTTTCGAGCGCGTTCGCGCGATAGCCCCGGACTTTCTGGGTTTCGGTCTATCGGACAAACCCGCGGCCTACAGCTACTCTCTCTTTCAACAGGCCGACACGATCGAGGAGCTGCTCGCCACGTTGGACGTTCGCGCGGCACATGTCGTGAGCCACGATCTGGGTACTAGCGTGCATAGTGAGCTTCTGGCTCGTCAAGCCGAGGGGCGACTGAAGTTTGAGCTGCAAACGTCGACGTTTCTAAACGGCAGCATGTTGCAGTGGCTCGCAACAATTACACCCTTCCAGGAGCAATTGGCCGCCAACGCAACGCTGCCACAAGTGATCGAAATTTGTCGCACCTCGTTTTCAGACAGGTACGTGCCAGGCTTGCAAAGATTGATGCGACGACCCGAGGCAGTTTCGGCGGTCGACGCGCAGGTGATGTACGAACTGTTGCGTTACCAGGATGGCCACTTGAGGCTGCCGGCGCTCGCGGGATACATGCGCGAGCGCTATGTGCATGCCGATCGCTGGCTGGGGGCGATTGAAACAGCTCGATCGCCCGTGCAATTCGTATGGGCCGACGGCGACCCGATCGCTCACGTCGAGATGGGCAGGGAGCTAGCGCGGCGCTGCCCGCGGGCCCGGTATCACGAACTGGCCGGCTTGGGACATTTTCTGCCGATCGAGGATCCGTTGGCAGTCGCTGAGAGAATCGAGGAGCTTGTTTGCCGCTGATCGGCATTTGGCAGTGGCAAGAAGGCTCTTTCCATACTCTTGTTTGCCCTGGGCAAAGAAAGATATATTTTTTTCCTCCGCTGCGCCTATTCCCAAATCCCCTCGGGGATCGGCTTCGCCTCGACAATCTCGACCAGCACTCCGTCTGGCGCCATGACGAAGAAGCTCTTCAACCCGCCATCTTCTGGGCGGATGGCGATCGGCTCGATGATTCGAACGCCCACGGCCTTCATCTTCGCAAATACAGGTTCAATCTGGCGAAACGAAAAAGCGACATGATCGATCGGCCGCCCCTTGGAATTCTCGAAGGCCATCAGGGGTTCCTGATCCCACCACGGCGGCGCAGGTTGATAATTGGGCTGGTTGTAGACGACAAAATTCACGTTGTCGCAATTGAACGAATTCGACCAGGCCCTGACTTTGGTGAGGTCCGCGGGCTTCGGCACCTCGCGCCTGCGGACCGGCAGATTCAGGTTGTCGGCGTACCACTGCACCGTCTTGTTCGGGTCGGCCGCCAGCAGATGGATATGCGAATAGCGATGGTGACCTTGCGTGTTGATTTCAATGCGCTCGCCATCGGGCCCGTCCAGGTACGTGACCCAGCCGTCGCCGAGCTGATAGAGGTCCGTATGTATCTTCACCCCGTGTGTCTTCCACCACTGGTATTCATGGGGCACATCCACGCCGCCCCAGCCAATGTGCCAGATTCCGCTGGCGATCGTGGCAGGCGGCGGCACTTCGACCTTGGTCATCAGGATGAACGAACGCTCAGTGAAGAGCGCATCGCGTGTGCCCATGAACTTCACGGGCACGGCGCCGAACACTCGCTGATAAAACTTCATCGTCTCCGGTGGATTCGTTACGTTCAGATGGACGTGGTGAAAGTGCGCGGCTTCTTGGCCCCGCGACGACATTGCCCCAAGCAGCATCGCAATGGCAAAGCAGAGTTGAACAATCGGGCCGCGGGCAAAACCAGGATTCATCGACGCTCCTTGTCCGGGCAGCTTCAGGGATCCAACGTGGCAGGCCCGATCAAAACTAGGCCTGGGACTCTACTTGGTCACTTTTGTTTCCATCGCCGGCAACGATACGGCAACAATCTTCGGAGGGCTCCCGGCGACGGTCAACGCGATGTATTGCTTGCCATCGACCATATAGGTCATGGGCGTTCCAATTGGTGCGGCGGGAAGAGGCGCGAAGCCGACCTCCTCGCCGGTTACCTTGTCGTACGCCACGAGCCCCGGTCCGCCGCGCGGTTCTGACGGCTCTTCCCGGCCTCCTTCTTCGCCGCGGAGCGAGCCCCCCTTCCAACTGATCATTAGCGTCTTGGTCACGATCGGCCCGCCGCGCCCTTCGCCACCCAGAGGTGGAAGGTCGATTCCTTTGAGGGCCGGGTGATTGCGAATGCTGGCGCTGCCGATGCCCGATGGCTTCATCCAGGCGTTATCGCCAGTGCGCATGTCGATCGCCGTCATGCGCGAGTAAGGCGGCTTCCAGAGCGGAAGCCCTTGAGGCCCTTGTAGCCGTCCAACTCCTTCAGGAGCGCGGCCGCCATGGGTATATCGAACGGTGCCTCCCTGCTCGGCACTTGGCGTGTAGAAATAGATGATTCCCGCCGTGTCACGCGACGGAACGAAAAAATAGCCCAACTCGGGATCTGCACAAGCGCCAGGCCAATTCGTCGCGCCTCCGATGCTAGGCCGCTGGATCGTTCCCCATTTACCATCGCTCGTGGCCAACGTCGGAGGCGTGAAGAGCGGTCCGGTCTGGTAGTGGGCCAGGATTTCCATCGCTTGCTTATGAAGCTCGGGAGTGAAGTCGATGACCTGGTCTTCGGTCGTACCCTGCCCCCCCACCGGCGCTGGCCTGGTTGGATGGGGTTGCGTCGGCGCGGGACGCTCACCGGGCAGATGAGGTTCGGTCGGAACCGGCTTCTCCACGATAGGCCAGATGGGCTCTCCGGTCACGCGGTCGAAAACGTAACAGAAGCCCTGCTTGCTGAACTGAGCCACGATTTTTCGCGGCTTCCTGTCGATCATCACGTCTAACAGAATCGGCGCGGACGGGAAATCATAGTCCCAAAGCCCATGGTGAACTGCCTGAAAGTGCCAAATCCGCTCGCCGCTCTCGGCGTTCAAACAAACCAGGCAATCGGCAAATAGATTGTCGCCGAGCCGGTGACCTCCATAAAAGTCATTCGAGGGCGTCGTCAACGGAAGATAAACGTAGCCCAGCTCGTTATCGCCGCTCATCATCGACCAAACGTTTACATTGCCCGTGTAATTATTGGAGCCATCTTCCCAGGTCTCCGCGCCAACCTCTCGATCCAGTGGGATGGTATGAAACGCCCACTTGAGCTTGCCGGTGCGGGCGTCCCAACCTCGAACCCAGCCAGGAGGGTTTTCTTTCGTGGTGCGGCGATCGGAGACCGCGGCACCGGTGATGATCACGTCGCGGACAACGATTGGGGGCGAACTCATGCTCAATAGCTGCGCGTTGAGCTCATCGCGTGCCCCGCGCTGGGCCCGTGGAATGCCGGCGCACAGGTCGACTCGGCCCTGATTGCCGAAGTCCGCGCAGGGGCGGCCCGTTTTGGCATCCACCGCGATCAAGTAACCATCACCGGTCCCCCAGAGGACCCGCGATTGCGACCCGTCCGCCCAGTACGCACACCCTCGAGAGTTCCACATCAGGCTGTTGGTTGGAGTGCCCGTCGCATAACTCTTGGGATCGTAGATCCACCGGGTGATTCCGGTCTTGGCATCAATGCCTGCCGCCTGGTAGAGGGGCGTAGACACATACATCATTCCATCAACCACGAGCGGAGTGCCTTTGAGGCTGCCGAACCTGGGTTCCCCTCCGCGCCGATAGAGATTGGGAGTCTCGGCCGCGAGCGCCGCGTTGATCGTACGAACATCCGCCCGCCACTCTCCCCCGGCTTCGCTTTTTGAGATCAGACCATCGGGCGAGTCCCAGGCCCAAACGACCCTCAGGTCCTTGAAGTTTTCCTGATTAATTTGATCCAACGGTGCATACCGGGTACTGCCGACGTCACCGCCATAGCTGGGCCATTGGCCATCCTTGGTCCCATGCTGGGCTACCGCCGGAGCTACGGAAAGATTCAACGAGCAGATAAGAATCGTGAGAAACACCGCGGAATTCTGCAACGTTCTGGTCATTGACGGTTTCGCTCTGTTGAATTGTGGCCGAACGGTACTGCGACAAAATCGAAGATTAGCATGCATTGATTGTGGCGATTCGCACACAAGGAGGCCTCGCGAGTCCGGGATTCCGATCCAAATTCCACTCCACGCAGACACCGGAAAGAATTACGATAGTGTTCCACCAGCCTGATTTCAACGATTTAGTGAAACCGCCGCCTCATGTCCATTTTCCCTGGTGAGACGTTGACATTCGAGTGAAACAAGGTTCCAAATAGATACTTCAGTAGCCTGGCCCAAAGGAACGGTGGTATGCGACCCACTCTTCACACCCTCCGTCGCGAAACGCTTTTGATTTCGGTCGTTTTGCTGGCCGCTTGCCTCTCGGCAACGATGGTCGGCGCGGCCGATATCGGCGGCCGCATCGAAAGCTTCTCGCTGCCGGACGTCCACGGCCGCAATCGCTCGCTCGACGAGCTGGCGGACAAGCCCGTGGTGGTCATCGCCTTCCTGGGCACGGAGTGTCCGCTCGCGCGTCTTTATGCTCCGCGGCTAAAAGAACTGAGTGAAGCTTATTCCGAGCGCGGAGTCGCGTTCGTCGGCATCGACGCCAATCAGCAAGATTCGCTCACCGACCTGGCGGCCTTCTCGCAACAACAGGGCATCAAGTTTCCACTACTCAAGGACCGCGATCAAAAAGTAGCTGACCAGTTCGGGGCCGTTCGTAATCCCGAAGTCTTCGTGCTTGATAAAGGGCGCAAGATTCGTTATCGCGGCCGCATCGACGACCAGTATGGGCTGGGATCGAGCTCGGGCTACGCACGCACGGAAGTGAAAACTCGAAATCTTGGTGACGCTTTGGACGCTTTGCTGGCGGGCAAGGACGTCTCGCAGCCCAGCACTCAAGTGACGGGTTGCATCATCGGGCGCAAGGCCAAGACCGAACCGCGAGGCGAGGTCACTTACACGAAACAGATTGCGGCTTTGTTGCAAGATCGGTGCGTGGCGTGCCATCGCCCCGGTCAGGTCGGACCGTTCGCGTTGACGGACTACGACGAAGTGGCGGGCTGGGGCGCGATGATCAAGGAAGTCGTGTCCGACGGCCGAATGCCGCCCTGGTCAGCCAATCCCCAGTTCGGTCACTTTGCCAACGACTCCCGTTTGAGCGACGCTGAGAAAGCGCTGATCAATGCTTGGGTCGACAATGGTTGCCCGCAAGGGAACCCAGCGGACCTGCCGGCGCCCAAGAAATGGATCGACGGATGGATGATTGGAGAGCCGCAGCAAGTGCTGCGGATGGACAAAACCTACAAAGTGCCGGCCGAAGGTGTGATCCCCTATCAGATGTTCGTCGTCGATCCAGGTTGGACGGAAGATAAATGGATTCAGAAGGCAGAAGTTCTGCCGTCCAATCGAGGCGTGGTCCATCACATCATCGCGGCGATCTCCGCTCCCGGAAGTCGAGTCTTCTCGGGCGAAGGCGGAGGTGATTCTCAACGCTCTGGGGCTGATCGAGGAGCGAGACTCCGGGCTGCCAGAGCAGCTCGCGGATCCGACGGCGGTGGCGCTGCACTTGGCGACGATTTTGGCGGCTCGAAGCTGACCTCTTACGTCCCCGGGCGCCCCCCGACGACTTACGAACCAGGCGTGGCCATGTTTGCTCCAAAGGGCTCGAAAATCCTCTTCCAAATCCACTACACGCCGAACGGCCAAGAGACGGAAGATCAAAGCTATATCGGCCTGATCTTCGCCGATGCCGCAACGGTTAAGAAACGAGCCCACGTGCTGGGCGTCACGGGTTTCGACTTCGAGATTCCACCCTACGACGAGCACTATAAGGTGACGGCGGAGACGCTGATTCATTCGGACCAGTTATTGCTTTCCATGTCGCCCCACATGCACTTGCGCGGCAAATCGTTCCGTTACGAGGCGAAGTTTCCCGACGGCACCAGCGAGGTGTTGGTGGACGTGCCCAAATATGATTTCAACTGGCAGTTGACCTACGAATTGGCCAAGCCGCGGCTGCTGCCGGCCGGATCGAAGCTGCAATGCACCGCCTATTTCGACAATTCAGAGAGCAACATTGCCAATCCGGACCCCAGCAAGGCAATCACCTGGGGGCCGCAAACTTGGGACGAGATGATGATCGGCTACTATGCCGTGGTTACAGTGGAGGACGACGCGCACCGCGCCGGCAAATCGACCGCCGACGGGAACAAGACCCCAACCAAGTAAGCGATGGCCTTGGCTATAAGGAACCGTACCATGTCATGCACAGCTCGCATCCTCCGCCGCGCGTCTCAGTTGGCGGTCGCCATTTTGCTGGCCGCTTGCGTCTCGGCAACGATGCTGGGTGCGGCCGAGACCGGTGGCCACATCGATCCTTTCACGTTGCCCGATTTTCACGGACGCAACCGTTCGCTCGACGAGTTGGTAGACAAACCTTTGGTCGTGGTCGCGTTCCTGGGCACGGAATGTCCGCTCTCGCGTCAGTATGCTCCGCGACTGCAAGAGATGAGTGAAGCCTACGCCGAGCGCGGAGTCGCGTTCATCGGCATCGACTCAAATCAGCAAGATTCTCTCTCTGACTTGCTGGCTTTCTCGCAACATCAGGGCATCAAGTTTCCGCTACTCAAGGACCGCGATTCCGCGGTAGCCGACCAGTTCGGCGCCGTTCGCAACCCCGAGGTTTTCGTGCTCGATAAGGGGCGTACGATTCGCTATCGCGGGAGGATCGACGACCAGTTTGGGCTGGGTTCGAGCTCAGGCTACGCACGACCAAAGGTCCAGAATCGCGACCTCGCTGTCGCCTTGGACGAACTGCTGGCCGGCAAATCGGTTTCTCAGCCGACCACTCAGGCGACGGGCTGTTTGATCGGTCGCAAGACCAAGACGGAACCGCGAGGCGACGTCACCTACACGAAGCACGTCGCGGCCTTGATGCAAGAGCACTGTGTGGCGTGCCATCGCCCCGGCCAGATTGGCCCGTTTTCCTTGACCGAGTATGAGGAGGTGGCGGGCTGGGGCGCGATGATGAAAGAAGTCGTGTCCGAGGGCCGGATGCCGCCCTGGTCGGCCAATCCCCAGTTCGGTCATTTTGCCAACGACGCGCGTTTGCGCGACGCCGAGAAGCAATTGATTTATGCCTGGGTAGACAATGGCTGCCCGCAAGGTGACCTGGCAGACTTGCCGGCCCCGCGCAATTGGACCGATGGTTGGCAGATTGCACAACCGCACCAGGTCGTGTGGATGGAAAAGCCGTTCACCGTGCCCGCTGAGGGGGTTGTCGATTACCAGAACTTCGTCGTCGATCCGGGCTGGACGGAAGATAAGTGGATTCAAGCGGCCGAAGTCCGGCCGGGAAACCGCGCGGTGGTGCATCACATCATCGCCAATGCAATCCCGCCTGGCGCCTCTCGGCAAACCCGGCAAGTTATCGACGCGGAAGGACCAGAGCCTCAGCAGTCCGCACAGCCGAAGCCCGCCCGAGCTGGGCGCGCCGGCGTGGACGACGGCGAACTGCGCGGCATCAAGCTGACGGCCTACGTTCCGGGGCGTCTGGCCAATACCAACAAGCCGGGAGTGGCGATGTTCGTGCCCGCGGGCTCGAAAATCGCGTTCCAGACGCACTACACGCCGAATGGCACGCAGCAGGACGACAAGAGTTATATCGGCCTCGTTTTCGCCGATCCCCAGACGGTGAAGAAACGGGTGCATGGCGGCCGGGCCGGCAATAGCGCTCTCGTCATTCCGCCGCATGCGGACAATCACGAGGTAATCGCCGAGGTGACTTTGCGCAACGACCAGTTGATGCTCTGGATGTCGCCCCACATGCACTTGCGCGGAAAATCCTTCCGCTATGAAGCACGCTATCCGGACGGCACTAGCGAGATCTTGCTGGACGTACCGAAATACGATTTCAATTGGCAGATCACGTATGAATTGGCGGAACCGAAGCCGCTGCCAGCAGGCACGAAGCTTTTGTGTACGGCCCATTTCGACAATTCTGAAAATAATCCGGCCAATCCCGATCCCACCGACACGGTCAAGTTTGGGCCGCAAACCTGGCACGAAATGATGATCGGGTGGTACGCGACGCTCTCGGCCGAGAATGACGGGTATGCGGCCAGCGCGTCGGCCGATCGACCACAAGGAGCATCGAGCAAGAACGTAGATTAGCGAGTCGAGTGATTCATCGCGCGTTCCGCCGTAGGATCGCGCGCATGAGATCACGTCATTTTCCCTGCTTCGGCCCGAGACTGCGCAGGAAGATGACGACCTGCCAGATCTCCTTGTCCTTCATCTTCTCTTTGTAGGCCAGCATGTCCGCCGACAGGCCGTCGCGAATGGCCGCGAAGATCTCGCCGTCCGTGGAGCCAGTGTCCCAGACGTCGTCGGTCAGGTCCGATGGTTCGCCGCCAGAAAGCGCCAGGCCGCCATCTCCCTTTCCGCCGCGACCGTGGCAAGATGCGCAGTGCCGCTGATAAAGTTTCTTGCCGGACTCGATGGCTTCGGCATTGCTTGGCTCGGGATTCTTGAGCTTCGCGGCTTCGGCGTTGAAAGGCTGTTTATCCTCCGCGGCGCGTGAAGGACCGCTCAGCCACGCTACAGCCACGACAAGCAAGGCCAACACCATCGTGCGGCTCGCTCGGATAGCGCTATTCCTGGGGAACATCAAAATTCTCCACGAGATAATCGGGGTACGTATTGCGAAGGTGGACGAACAGCTCGTGAGCAAGGTTCACGATGCGGTTCGTACCGTAAGCATACTGATTTCTTTTGACTTTGAGGGAAATGGAAACAAATCCTCCGCGGTTCGAGCAGGAAACTTCCGCCCGGCCAGGATCGATGCGGCGATGAGCGGGCAGTTCGCGGTCGTGCCGCTCTCGAATGAAATCCTTCAGTTCGGCGTACATCGTCGAGCTCGCGGGCACTCCTGGCAGGAGCCGCCTGAATCCGAGCACGTGCTTGGCCGTATCCACGCTCAACTCCATCTGGTGCTGGACCATCCAAACGAACTTGAAAGCC
>JAYVCO010000352.1:0-4063 GCA_043749935.1 Planctomycetia bacterium | reverse complement strand
GAGTATCGCGAAGTGCGCAACATTCATGGTCTTCCGTCGCTGACCATCCATCAGATCCTGGCTTGGGCAGATGAGTACAAGAAGATGACGGGTGACTGGCCGGATGTGAAATCCGGTCAGGTGACCGGCACGGACGAAAGGTGGGCCGGAATCAATCACGCGCTGAGTAGCGGGAGACGAGGCTTTCCGGGCGGCTCGTCTTTGGCAGCATTGCTGGCAGAACACCGCAGCGTGCGAAACATTCACGGTCTTCCGCCGCTAAGCATCCAGCACATACTGACTTGCTTGGATGAGCACAAGACAGCAACGGGTAATTGGCCGAATAAAAAATCTGGCCAGGTGACGGGCACCGACGAAACGTGGGCCGGAATCAATAACGCGCTGAGACTAGGTAATCGCGGCCTTCCGGGCGGCTCGTCGTTGGCCACATTGCGGGCCGAGCATCGCGGCGTCCGAAACACAATGGATCTTCCACCGCTAAACATTCAGCAGATCCTGGCTTGCGTGGATGAGCACAAGGAGAGAACGGGAAATTGGCCGAATAAAAAATCTGGTCAGGTGACGGGCACCGACGAAACGTGGGACGGAATCAATTGCGCGCTTTATAGCGGAGGACGTGGCCTTCCGGGCGGCTCGTCGTTGGCCAAACTGCTAGCCAAGCACCGCGCCATCCGTAACAAAAAGGATCTTCCACCACTGACCATTCGGCAGATCCTTACATGGGCAGATCAGCATAAGAAGGCAACAGGTAATTGGCCGAATAAAAAATCTGGGCAGGTGGCTGGCACAGGCGAAACCTGGGACGGAATCAATTCTACAATGGTGAGAGGGGGACGCGGCCTTCCGAGTGTCTCGTCGCTGGCCAAATTGATGTCCAAGCACCGCAGCTAGCCCGCCGGGTGCGTCCTTTGGCAGCTATTGGGTTTACCGCCTCTCCGGGTTTCCTGCCGCCCCCCGGACCATGGCCAGGATGTTCGCCCTGGCAGGTTCGGCGACACACAGTGCGAACTCGTTAGCCAGCATTCTCATTGCTGCCGAGATCGGCACTACCGTCGTGAGCACTTGGCTTGATCGGCCAGTAGCGCTCGCGCAACCTTTCATGCACGCGGCAAATACTCCACGGCACAAGCGATTCCGACGTGCTGTGCTTTTCACCCTCTGTCACTGCAACCGTGTATGGCGGCATGTGAAACGAGCTGCCAATAAAACCGAGCTGTGGCAAAATGCTAGCGAGCCGTTCTGCGGCGTTGTCCTTGTCGTGGTTCTTGGCCCAAGCAAAATGCGCCGCGACTTTATCGCGGAAGGCTAAGACGTCCGGCATCACCTGTCGAACGTAGTGTGGAGGGATTGGGCGCGCGTTGTCTTGGCGATGGGCGATGGCACCGACGATTAGCGCGTACTGGTAGGCGGACATTGCGTACCAGTGAAAACTAGCCGTCAGGAGTGCCTTTGGCACTGCGTCAAAAAACGGAGAATTGCCAAACGTCTCGAAGTACGAGTCTGGTGGAATTTGCTTGAGCACAGTTTGATCGCACCTACTGGCTTGGTGGTACAGGAACTCCATGCCCTGATTAAGCCATACGAGTGCCCAATACTCGTTTGCGGGTTTCACAAAGACATCACCCGGTACAGAAATGCCTTCGATGTGATCGAGGATTGTCGTAGTGGCTTCGGACATGAGTCGCTCCATCAGGTCGTATTGATTCAGAGAGTGTGGTAGCCAATGGGGACACAGCCAGCGGAAAAATGGTTCGGCAGTTCGACGGAATCAATCAAGGGAAAAAGTGTGTCAGGAACCGTTATTGACGCCCATTGCGTACCGGGCGAATGCAGCCCGTTTACGCCGCCGTGCTCGGGCCGTTGGCCCCTTGGCGCTGTAGTTCGGAGCGGGCGGCTTGATAGAGTTGCGTCTTGCGCTTGATGAGATACTGCCGAATGTCGTAGGGGCTGAGATCGATCGTCTGGCCCAACCGGCACAATAGATCGTACTCCGACTTGCTGACTTGCCCGTCTTCGAGCGCCAAGCTGGCCAGCACCGCCAGCCACGTTTGCGCTTCGTCCCGGTTGCTCGGCAGCGGCAGATTCAGCGTGCCGCCCTGCGCGGCTTGGAGCAGTTTATCGAGCGTGGCGGGCGGAACGCCGTGCGCGCGGGCGGTTTCCTCGAGCATCGCGCGTTCGCCGTCCGCCAGCGTCCCATCCGCAACCGCGATCGTGGCCGCCCAGGCCAACAGATCGAGGTCGCGCGGCGCGGCTGTGGGCGAAGCTACAGGGCTTGAAGAAGCATCGCCCACAAAAGCCCTCAATCCAACCCTCTCCCCAAGGGGAGAGGGGGTCACGGGACCGGCAACATCGCTCGCACTTCGCGCGCCCCAGTTCGCGAGCATTTGCTCGGCGGCGCCCATCGCGGCGGGTTGAATGTCGAGCAGCACCCAATCGTGCCCGCCGTCGTTGAGGACCGCCCCGCAGAATTCGCACGCGCTGGCGGCGGAGTCCGACTCGGGCGCTCCGCAGCCGGGACAATGCGACGACGCCATGCCGCGGCCGGGGTCGGTTTTCACGCCATGTTTCCGGCCCAGCACGAACAGCGTCTGATGCACCGACGATTCGTCGATCGCCGCCGGCGTTTGGCCCGGCTTGGCGGAAAAATGCGCGCCGGACCAGTCGATTTGCACGAGCGCGCGGTCCAGCGGATCGCCCGCCGCGACCCCTCGCAAGGCGACCGAGCCGACGGCGCAATCGCCGGTGTAGGTCCGCTCGCCGCCGGCCGCGGGAAGTTGTTTCGCGTACGCTTCGCAAAATTCGGTGACGGCCACTTTCGCCAAGGGTTTCGCATCGGCCAGGCGGTCGGCCATCGCCTTGCGCCAGAACACAACGCTCGCGCGGTCCTCGACCGGGGCCGCGCTGAACTCCGCGTCGCAGGTTTTTGCAAAGTCCTCGACGCCCGGCAACTCTTGCTCCTGCGTATACGCCCATTCGCATTCCTGCGTGATCTCGGCCAAGACCCAATCGTACTCGCCGCTGCGGATCAAGCTGCCGCACGACGGGCATTTCGCCGACTGATTCATCTCCAAGTTCGCCCCGCAGTTTGGGCAGCAGCCCTCGATCAAGCCGGGCTTGTCGGACAGGCTCTTTGCCCCGCGCCGCCGGACGAACGTCCAAGACTCGGCGAATTCCGCATTCCGGCGCGGGCCGGGCAGGCGGCTCGCGTCCTTGAGCGACACGTCGAAATCGTTGGCCCCGGCGTCGATCCGCACGGCCACCGCGTCGTGCGGCCCACGGGCGACGAACTCGACCAGCAACACCCGGCTGACTTGCACGTTCTCGACGACGTTTCGAAAGCCGCGGTCCCGCTGCTCTTGAATCTGCAACGAAAACCGCTCCCACACGCCGTCCGACATGAACGGGCGGGACGGTTCGAGCTTTTGCTCGCTCCACCCGGCTTGAATTTTTTCAAAAGCGGCTTTGACGCGATCGCAGAACGCTTGCTCGTTGAAGGCGGAGTCCTGCGCCACGATCTCCTGCACGGCCTCCTGATGGTGCCGATTATCGACGGCTTCGTGCCCGCGGCGAATCACGTCGGCCTGCTGCTGTTGCTGGACGCGGTTCATGGCGGCC
This sequence comes from Planctomycetia bacterium, assembly GCA_043749935.1. Classification (GTDB taxonomy): domain Bacteria; phylum Planctomycetota; class Planctomycetia; order Pirellulales; family PALSA-1355; genus PALSA-1355. The sequence goes on along the minus strand of JAYVCO010000352.1, from coordinate 448 downwards.
ATCACGGCGATGACAATCGCGGCGATGATGAGCAGGGTGAGCAGTTGCCGCGAATCGAGCGGAATGCCGCCGCCGCCGCCTCCAAAGCCGCCACCCCCGCCGAATCCGCCGCCGCCCCCCGAATGTCCCCCGCCGCCGGAAAATCCATGCCCGCCGCCGGCACGGCCGAAAACGTCGGCGGAAAATGTCGTGACGAGCGTAGCAAACACAATCGCGGAAAAGAGGAGACGAGCGTGTTTGGCGAAGGCGTGCTGCATGAGGACGGCCGGTTCATTGAGAGCGTGCGTTCAAGTTACTCGGGACTCGTTGCGTTTTCAAATTGCGTAGATTGTAGGGTGGGACCAGTACGCCGGTAGCCGTGCGCAGGCCCACCAATCATCGACAATATCGGTGGGCCTGCGCTCGCTGCGCGAACAGGTCCCATCTATGAAAAAGGTTTTGTCAAGTT
>JAYVCO010000351.1:0-3786 GCA_043749935.1 Planctomycetia bacterium | reverse complement strand
GTGTGTCTTCCCAACTTCAACAAAAGTTCGCCCTGCCCTATCGAACGTTCGGCTCACTTCGCACGCGGGTAGTACACGTCGACCTGCTCGTGCATCGTGTAGAATCGGAACTTCTTGCCATCGAAGACGACGATGCCGCTCGATTTGTTATTGGCGACAATCGGATTGCGAGGATATTTGGTCCAATGCAACAGATCCGTCGAGCGGGCGACGTTCGTGTTCCAGGTTCGAGGAGCCGTGGCACTGCCGCTGCCGTGATAATAGGCGAAGTACGCGCCATCTTGTTTGATCACCTGGTTGACCGCGATCATGCGGCTGTCGAATTCACCTGGCCCTGGCACGAGCACCGGTTTGTCTTGCCGGTTCGTCCAGACTTTCAAATCTTTCGACGTGGCCAGCCACACGCCGGCATCTTGTCGCTCGTAAAACAGATACCAGGTCCCCTGCTCCACCCACACCGTCGGCGTGCCAAATGGACCCGGCGTTAGCGGCTTGCCGTCAGTCGTGCGAATGTCGAGTGTGCCTTCGCGTTTCCAATGTACCCGATCCTCGGATGTCAGCAGTTGCGCGTGGTCATTCACGCCTTCGGCAAACATGAAGTACCGGCCGTCGTGCTTCACGACCATCATGTCTTCGACCCACTGGCCTCGGCAAAGTGGATTCTCCGGCGAGCGTGTCCAGTGCAATCCATCGGCGGAGGTCGCATAGCCAAGCTGACGAATGCCCTCGCGCGTGCCGTCGTAGCCGGTGTACCACAGGTGATAGCCGTCGTCTTCGCGCAGAATCCAGCCACGCTCGCGAATCTTGACATCCCAATGGCCCGGGCCTTCGGCCGTGAATATCGGATTGTCGGCGCTTGGCGCGAAATCGACGAGCTCGGCGGGGAATTCGCCGCCGCTGGGCGCATCGGCCAGAGCGCGTGTATCGGGCTCGACCGCGGCTTGGAGGATCAGTAGCAAGCCGGCCAGGCAAATCAGCAAGGCGGAAGAAGACCAAAGCGACAGATATCGACGCGGCATGTTTGGCGGTTCCTGGAAGTTCCTGCAACTATTTCGCCCGATTATCCGGCCCACGATTCAGTAGTGGGGGATTGGATGGATCCCATCTTAGCCCGCTCGACCAGCACGGGCTACGGCGTTAGAATTTCTGGGCACGCCGGACGAACCTTCGGATCAGATCTCGCATCTTTTGGGGTCGCGTGCCAGGCGGTTTCCCCTTTTGCTTCTCCGATAGATATTATGTCGCTGGCCATCCATTGCACGAATCTGGTGAAGCGATACGAGGGGCGTCCGCCCGTCGAAGCGGTGCGCGGACTCGACTTGCTCGTCGAACGGGGTGAATGTTTCGGGTTGCTGGGCCCAAACGGAGCGGGCAAGACGACCACGATTGAAATTCTCGAAGGGCTTTTGCCGCCGACTTCCGGCCAGGTCGAAGTGCTGGGGCTCAAGTGGGGCCAGGCCGACAACGAAATTCGCCAGCGAATCGGCATCTCGCTGCAAGAAACCAGGCTGTCCGACAAGCTGACCGTGCTCGAGACCCTGACTTTGTTCCGCAGTTTCTATCGCCACGGATTCGAGCCAGCGGAAGTGTTGGCGCGCGTCTCGCTCGAGGAAAAAGCCAATTCCTGGGTCGTCAAACTCTCGGGCGGACAAAAGCAACGACTGGCCGTGGCATGCGCGCTGGTCGGCGATCCGGAACTGTTGTTCCTCGACGAACCGACGACCGGGCTCGATCCTCAGTCGCGCCGCCAACTTTGGGAGATCATTCGCGAAATTCGCGCCGCGGGCCGCACCGTGCTGTTGACGACACACTATATGGATGAAGCCGAGCGACTGTGCGATCGGGTGGCGATCGTCGATCACGGGCAGGTCATCGCGCTCGATTCGCCTCGCGAGTTGATTGCTAGCCTGGGCGGCGAGCATGTTATCGAGTTTACGCTCGACGGCGATTGCCAACAGCGGATCCTTGGCGGCGGCCAATTGGCCGACTTGCCGGCGGTGAGCGCTGTACGTGAAGAGAACAGTCACATCAGCTTGTCGGTTGTCGAGCCCCACGTCGCCCTGCCCGCTCTGCTCAATCGGTTGGATCAATTGAAATGTCCGCTGACGAGTTTGACCACGCGGCACGCTAGTTTGGAAGACGTATTCGTGAAGTTGGCCGGGCGGCACCTGGATGAAACCGAGGCGGTCGAGTCATGAAGCGGACATCCGAAGAAACGAGCGCGCGAGCTTATTGGCCCTTGGGCCAGATTATCCTGTCCCGGCTGCGAGAGTTTTATCGTGAGCCCGAAGCGGTGTTTTGGGTCTACGGTTTTCCAATCTTGCTGACGGTTGGGCTGGGGATTGCCTTTCGCAACCAACCGGTGGAACGGATGACTGTCGACGTCCAAGCCGGCGGGCAAGCCGACGAAGTCGCCCGAACGTTGAGCTCGCAAGAGAAATTCATCACGGGCGTTTTTACAGCCGATGACGCTCGATTGAGACTTCGCGGCGGAACGACCGAGCTGGTCGTGGTCGCCACGATGGATACGGTGCCCCACTATGAATACTTCTACGATCCTTCGCGGCCCGTGAGCGTTTTGGCACGCAACGCGGTCGACGATGCGCTGCAACGCGCGGCCGGGCGGAAGGACATTGCCGAGGTGAGCGAACACGCGTTCGAGGAGCCGGGTGGACGCTATATCGATTTTCTCGTGCCCGGGCTGTTGGGCATGAGCTTGATGGGCGGGGGATTGTGGGGCGTGGGATTTGTCACCGTCGACATGCGCATTCGCAAGTTGCTCAAGCGGTTTCTGGCGACTCCGATGCGCAAGCGGGATTTTCTGGCCGGCATCATGATCAGCCGGCTGCTGTTCATGGTGCCCGAAGTTCTCGTGCTGCTGTTGTTCGCGCGCGTGGCGTTTGGCGTCGTGATTTATGGGAGCCTGCTGTCGGTGGTTGTGCTGATTCTACTCGGCGCGGCCACCTTCGCGGGGCTGGGATTGCTGGTCGCCAGCCGGGCGAAAACATTGGAAGCCGTCTCGGGCCTGATGAACCTGGTGATGCTGCCGATGTGGTTGCTCTCGGGCATTTTCTTTTCGTCCCAGCGCTTTCCCGCCGTCGTGCAGCCGGTGATCAAAGCCCTGCCACTGACGGCGCTGATCGAAGCGCTGCGCGCCGTGATGCAAGAGGGCGCCCCGCTCGCCTCGCAACTACCTCAAATCGGCCTGCTCGCCGCCTGGGCCGCGATCACGTTCTTCCTGGCGTTACGGTGGTTCCGTTGGATTTAGGGCGCGCAATCGCGAGTGTTGCCCGTCGACCGGCCGCGAAGCCGCGATCGCCCACCAGCCGCGAATGTCCCTGCATTAGCCGCGAAGCGGCGCGCGTCAATAGCCAAGGGCGGAAGCCCTTGGGACCGGAACAGCATATCCGCAAGCCCCGACCGGGCGGCCGTATTCCTCAATCCCAAACGTACCGTTCGTCCCACTCCAATTCGTGTCGCCGCAATAATTCCAGAAACTCCTCCTGATACGAAACACGGCGATGATGTTGTTGTTGATTGGCGAGGTACGTCTTTACTTGGCCGATATTTGAATAACTCACCGCGAAGGCCCCATACCCGTCCTGCCAGCGAAAGTCGGTGAGGCCCAAATCATCGTGGATCCAACCCGACGAAATTGATTTGACTAGGCGGACCGCCGCGGCCACGGCTACTGTGCGCCCAAGTGACGCGAGCAGATGAACATGGTCGGGCATGCCACCGGCCGCGATCAGGCGACTCGAGTGATTCCGTAATATCCCGCCAAGG
>JAYVCO010000350.1:0-4389 GCA_043749935.1 Planctomycetia bacterium | reverse complement strand
CCGGCATTCCTCGCGGGTTGGGCATCTGCGCGGCAGTGGCCGCACTTGTGGTCAGTGTTGCGCTCTGCCGACACATTCGTTCGCTGGCCTGGTTGGCGGTGTTGCTTTGTGCTGGGACTCTACTGACGCTGCTGACGATCATCGTCGCCGGCCTGGCGAACTTCGATTCTTCGTTGATCGAGTTTCCGCCCGATGCTTTTCGACTCGACACGAAGTTTTTTCATGGGCTGGGCGGGGCGATGTTGATCGCCGTTTACGATTACTTCGGCTACTACAACGTTTGCCATTTGGGCGACGAAGTGATTCAGCCAGAAAAAACAATTCCTCGTGCGGTGATGTTTTCGGTCGTGATCGTAGCCGTCTTGTATTTGACGATGAACCTGGCGATCATCGCCGTAGTGCCCTGGCAACAGGCGGCAGAATCGAGTTTCATCGCGGCTGATTTCATGGAAATCTTGTACGGCCGAAATGTTGCTGTGGGGTTTACGGCTTTGATTCTTTGGACGACGATCGCCTCGACGTTCGTCATGACCCTGGGTTACTCTCGCATTTTGTATGCCGCCGCACGCAACGGCGACTTCTTTCGCATCTTTAGTTACCTACACCCTCAAGGACGCTATCCGCTCTACGCGATCCTCACGCTAGGCAGCTTGACCGCCGCGTTCTGTTTCTTTCCTCTCGATGTTGTCATTGAGGCGGCCGTGATAGTACGGATCTTCGTCCAGTTTCTCGGGCAGATCTTTGGATTGCACCTGCTGCGCAAAACTCGCCCTGACGTCGTGCTGCCATTTCGCATGTGGCTCTACCCACTGCCTAGCCTGATCGCCGTTGCCGGTTGGCTCTTCATCGCCATCGCCAAATATGAATACTTGCCAGCGGCCTTGATGGTATTCGTCTCAGGCGCGCTGGTGTTTCCGCTCTGGCGGCGGGCCGTCGGCGATAGCCCCCCCGTCGAGCCCTCCAACGCCGGATAAATCTCTCGATTTCGAGGTTTTTGGCTGCGATTCTCGCATCAACTTTGGTACATTGGTTCTCAAGGGACTGCCATATTCCGACGATGTTGAGGGGTGTTGCCATGGCACGGCTCAGTTGCGCTGGCCCGATCGGGCGTCGAGAGTTCATGCGCGTCGGCACACTGGCGCTCGGCGGTTTGAGCCTGCCTGACTTGTTGCGAGCGCGGGCCGCCACGGGTCAATCGGCACCCGACACATCGGTCATCTTGTTCTGGATGTGGGGCGGTCCGAGCCAGCTCGAAACCTACGACTGCAAGCCCGACGCTCCCAGCGAATATCGGGGACCGCTACGACCCATCAAAACCACGGTGCCGGGTTTGGATATTTGCGAAGTCTTTCCGCTGCAGGCCAAGCTCGGCCATCGGATGTCGCTGGTTCGCTCGTTGCACCATAAGATGTCGTCGCACAACGACGGTTCGATAGAGCTGCTGACGGGCAAGACTCCCGCCAAAGAAGACCTCACGTCGACCGCCAAGAGCGATCATCCCGATTTCGGCATGCTCGTCAGCAAGTTGCGCGGGACAGCGATCAGTGGGCTGCCAGCTTATGTTGGCATTCCGCGTGTGCCTTTCATGGTCCAGCCGACTTATCTGGGCATGACCCACTCGGGCTTTGCCGCCGGCGACCCGTCGGTCGCTAACTTTCATCCGCCAAACCTCACTCTGAATGCCGGCGTAAACGGAACGCGCTTGGGTGACCGCCGTGGACTTGTCTCGCAGCTCGATCGCTACCGCCGAGCCGCCGACCTTCGTGGCGCCGTCGAAGCGACCGATCAGTTTCGCCAACAAGCATTTCAATTACTGACAAGCACGGCGGTGGCCGACGCGTTTGCGATCGACCAGGAAAGGCCCGAGACGCGCGACCGATACGGCCGGCATTTGTGGGGCCAAAGTTGCCTGTTGGCGCGCCGTCTTGCCGAGAGCGGTGCCAGCGTGATCACGATCGACGCCCTCTCGCCCGTGCCGACCAATCCTATCTTTTTCAGTTGGGACGACCACGCCAATCCGGCCACGGGTTGGAACTTGGAAGGGGCCATGCGTTGGCGGGCTCCGTTCATGGATCAGGGCCTGTCGGCTCTGATCGAGGACATTTACGCGCGAGGCCTCGACCAAAAAATCATGGTCGTGGCCGTGGGAGAATTCGGCCGTACGCCCCGCCTGGCCAATCCGCAGGGCGTGCTGGGCCGCGACCACTGGCCGAGCGCTCAATCGGCAATGATCTCCGGCGGCGGATTGCGCATGGGCCAGGTGATCGGTGCCACGACGTCGAAAGCCGAGTACCCGGTCGAACGGCCGCTGGCGCCTCAAGATCTGATGGCCACGATTTATCGCCATCTGGGCATCGACTATGGTAGCTCGATTCCCGACTTTACCGGCCGCCCGATCCAAATCCTGTCCGACGGCGAGCCGATCCGCGAGTTGATTTAGACGTTCGCTGCTAATGGGCCACGTAGGGGAAGATCAACAACCCAACGAGTGCCGACGCGAGCACGACGAGTGGCTCGGGGATTTTCTTTCCGCTTGCCAGCAGCCCCAGGGTTGCCAGCAGAATCAGCACCTTCGGCCAGTGCGGTTGTCCGACGTCGTCGAGAATACTGCGACGTGCGAGCACGATGACGGCTCCGCCGATCGCGCCAATAGCGGCCGCGGTTACTCCATCGACGAAATTCACGATTCCCGGGCGACGGCCGTACTTCTTGAAATAAGGCGCGGGAATGATCGTGAACAAATAGCAAGGCAAGAAAGTCGCGATCGCCGCCAGGCTGGCACCGGTGAATCCATCGACCAGATAGCCGATGAAGCCGACCGTGATCACGACCGGACCCGGCGTGATCATCGCCACCGCGACGGCGTCGAGAAATGTATGGTCGTCGAGCCAGTGGAACTCGTTGACGACACCACTGTAAAGAAACGGCACGATGGCCAAACCGCTGCCAAAGACGAACGCGCCGGCCTTGGTAAAGAACAGCACGATATCCAAGCGGGTCTGCGCCTCTTTGCTCAACTCCACGGCAGGCCAGATCGCCAAAGGCAGCAGAAAACTGGCGGTGACGCCGGGCGAACCACGTCCGAGCTTTGGGGGACTCTTGATCAGCCAGATCAAAACGCCAGCGAGCAAGAACATGGCTACATACTCGGTCTCCGTGATCACGGTACACACGGCGCTCACCAGGAAAATGGGCCACAGCAGCCAATCATGGCCGATGGTTTTTTTGGTGAGCTTATACGCGCCGAAGGTGATGATTCCAATCACGCACGAGCCCACGCCGTAGAACACGGCCTGCATCCAACTCAACCCGCCGTAGTGTTGATAGGCCCAGCCCAGCGCGACCACCATCGCAAACGAGGGCGCCACGAAGGCCACGCCTATCAATGTGGCTCCCAGGATTCGATAGTGAACGTAGCCCAGGTAAATGGCCAACTGCGCAGCCAGTGGGCCGGGCGCCAGCTGCGCCAAGGCCAACCCTTCCTTGTAGTCGGCCTCCGAAATCCACCGTCGCCGCTCGACGAGGTCGCGATGCATATAGCCCACCAAAGCCACGGGCCCGCCAAATCCCAGCGCGCCTAGCTTGAGAAAGTAGCGCGTCAAATCAACGAGCGAATAACTCGCGCCAAATGGTCGAGCACGCTCGTCAGCGCGGGCTTCGGAACTCGTGGGAGTGGTCAAAAGTTGATTCCCGCGCAAGCATTGATGCGAACAAATAGACGGTGAGGGGTCGGACTATTGTAGCGAACCACGCTTGTTTTCCGAAAGTCAAATCGCCTGGCGTTTGATTCGCCCGCTAAACCAAAATCCGGCCTTCGATCAGGTCGGGAATCTGCTTGGCATCGATCAGCTTGCAGCCGATCCGCTCGGCCAGTGCTCGAGCCGATGGCGTGAATTGCGAGTTGGTGACAACGGCGGCCGCCTGGCAGCGATAAAACGACATACCCGCGTGAACTTGTTGTACGGCCGCGTTGCCCACCGGCGAGCCCGGGTAGCCTTTGGCTTGAATCGCCACGCGCGAGCCGTCACGGCTGACGATCAGGTCGACTCCCTGATCGCCGACGCGGCCAGTGCGCTCGACGAAGTAGCCGCGTTCTTCGAATACTTTGGTCAGGAAATTTTCGAAGTTGGCACCCGTCATCCCTTCCCATTGGCAAGTGCGTAGCCATTGCAATCGACTTTCAAAGGCCATTGCTAGTCGCTGGTACTCGGCTTGAGCGGCTGTGAGTTTCTGGTGCAATTCGGCAGCTTCGGCCGTGAGTTGCTCGTAGGAGACCGTCGCATTTGCGAGCTTTGCAGCCTGTTCGGTAGCCATTCTTCCTAGCGCTTCGTCGTCCGGAAAGAAAGAAAAAGGGATGTAGGTCACGCCGCTCATGATCAGGCCGATCGT
>JAYVCO010000349.1:0-4796 GCA_043749935.1 Planctomycetia bacterium | reverse complement strand
ATCGCGCGCCGATACGGCAGCGCCAGCGAAACTCGCAGGCTACACCCAAGTATCAGGTACGCCGGTTGTCGTGACGACGCTCGCAGGTTCGACCGCGCGCCCAGCGGCGGTGACCACCGTGGGCTGGCGCCACCACCGATATGGCGCGTATTACGCGCCCTACGCCCGACCCTATTACGCGTATCGCCCCGTTTACTCCTATCCAGGGTACGGCTACGGGTATTACCCTTACGGCGCGTACTACGGCGGGTTCAGCGCGCCGTACGGAGCCTACTACCGGCCGCCCTACTCTGGCGGTTACAACTACTGGCGCGGCGGTTATCCCGGGCCGTATTTCTGGTAGCCGGATCTCCGCGAACCTTAGCGGCCGAAGCCCACGAAGAAGCTGAAGACCTGGCGAAGGTCCGTCGGGGCGTAATGGACCGGGAAGGCGAAATCCAGGGCGATCGGCGCCGGACCCATCGCCGGAATCGATACTCGCAGCCCTAGACCCGGCGCGACGCGAAAGTCATTCCAGTTGATGTGAACGTTGGGTTCGACGGTACCGAAGTCGACAAACGTCACGCCCCGCACCATGTCATCGGCGGTAATCGGGAACAGGTATTCAACCGACGAAAGCGTCTGGAAATCACCGCCCACCTCGACTGTGTTGACCATCGGCGAGGCACCGCGGAACTGGAAGCCGCGCAAGCTGGCAAAGCCGCCCGCGTAGTACCGTTCATAAAGTGGAGTGTCCTGCCCCGCGAAACCGAGTTGGGTGTACAGACTCAATACGTGGCGACCCGAGGTGTCGGGCCGTTCTTTCAGCAGGAAATGCCTTCGTGCGTCGAGGTTGAAACGAGGAAATTGGAACGTGCCCATGGCATATTCGAAATCCGCTCGGATGTAATGTCCCTCAGTGGCCAGGAACGTGCTGTCGCGCGTGTCGTGGGCCACTTGCGTCATGATGCTGTAGATCTGAGTATGTCCCAGCACGGCATCCAAGGCCGGCACGCCCAGCACGCGCGGCCGATAGATGCGTACGTCTTCGGCTCGCAGCGAAACATTGCCTGACAAGTCGGGCGAGAACTGATAGCCCAGGCTGGTCCGGCCGCCGACTCGCTGCTCGGCCCAGTCTCGATAAAAACGATTGAAATAATAGCCGCTTAGGCCCAGGCTAACCGGGGTATCGAACAGATACGGTTCGGTGAAGCTGAACAAGTATCGCGAGACTTGCGTACCAGGGGCCGCCTCGATGCGAAACTGCTGGCCACCGCCGCGAAAGGCGCGGCCGCTACGAAAATCTTCCCAACTCGTGGGTACCCGCCGCCAATCGAAGTTGCGTTCGTCGATCACGATGTTGCCGACGAGCCCGGCATTCGAGTTGACGCCCGCTCCAAACATGAACCGGCCGGTTTGCGTTTCGTTCAAATACACGTCCAGCGGAATGACTGGCGGGACGTCATCGACCGGAGGCGTTCCCCCCAGAATTCCACCGTCGCCAAACGGTTGCGTGCCCGGCGGCACTGGCTCGGGTACGCCGGAACCATAGTTCGGCGGTGGTGGGTTCTGTCCATAGATCGTCCCGGCCGGCGGCGCCCCGACGATCGGCGGTTGTGTCGTGTAGCCCCCGGGTGCTTGCGCCGTATAGGGTCCTGGCCCGGGGCCGGGACTGATTGGGTTGACGGCCCTGCCGCCATACCCGCCATCCGGGCTTTGCATGCGAATTCGTGGCGGGGAGTTGCCATCGCCATTGGGAGCAAGCGGGCCGGGCGCGGCTGGAGCCAGATTTTGATAGCGGTTAGCCGGTGGTGCTTGGGAACCTGGCGGAACCGCATTCGGTCCGGCCGGATTCGCATCGGGGCTCTGCCCTCGGAACGAGTCAGGATTGCCCGTTCGCTTCGCGACCCCCTTCTTACTGCGACTGGTGCCCTCTTCGCCATCTGGCGGCGAAAGCACGATGCGCGGCAGTTCGCCCTTGCTGGGATCCGTGTTGAACAAAGCCGATCGCTTCAAACGCGTCTCGCTGGCACGCACCTGGCGGATGTCGATGATGTCACCCGGCCGGATCGTCATGCGATTCAGCGCCGCGGCATAGCGCGTGTGCGGGCTGTCGCCACCGATGTGCACTTTGATTTCGCCAGCTCGATATTGTTGGCCTTCGGTAACGTGATAGACCAAATCCACTTCGCCGGGCTCGATGAAAAAGCGGATATCGGCTTCCGCGTTGGCGAAGACATAGCCATTGCTGCCGTACATGTCCTTGAAGGTTCCGATGTCGGAATTCATTTTGGCCACGTCGTAATAATCGCCGGGCTTCAACTTGAGGTCCGACCGCAGCAGGGCATCGTCATATTTAGAATTGCCGACGAACGACAGCTCGCGCACGCGATAGCGGGGCCCCTCGTCGATGTAAAAGACCACCGTGACCCAGTTTTCTTTCTCGTTGAATTCGAAATCGCGGCCCACGTGGGCCTTGAAAAACCCGAGCCCACGGTAGTAAGTGGTCAACTTCTCGACATCCTCATCGACTTTCTTGCGATCGAACTGGCCCTTGAACAAATACGCCAGCGGCGGCTTCGATTGGATTTGAGTTTTCAATCGGCCGTCGGTCGCGATGTCCGGGCTGTTGCCCTCGAAGCGGACCTTAAAAACTTTTTGGGTTTTGCCTTCGGTAATCAGAAATATCGCGCCGGGGTCATTGGGCTTGGTGCCTTGGAGGATCGTCACTTTGGCGTCGTTGTAGCCCTTAGTCTGGTAGAACGACTCGATCTTGCGACGTCCTTCTTCGATCGCGTATGGATCGAGCGGATCCCCCTTCTTCAAGCCCGTTTCTTTGCCCAATGCCTTCTCTGTAATCTTATTGCGACCGAGGTAGCGGACGTATTGGAGCGTGGGCCGCTCGATCACCTCGAGCGTGATGACGATGCCGCCGGGCACGGGATCGCGCTTGGGCCGCACGTCGACAAACCAGTTCTTTCCGACCAGCTTGCGCACGTCCCGTTCGAAAATCGTTTGATCGTAGGGCTGGCCAATGCGAGTGCCGATTCCGCCCAACACTTTTTCTCGACTGATCGTGCGATTCCCAACAACTAGAATGTCGATCACGCGCGGCTCGGGCGAGACGGGTGCGGCGTTGGCCGCGGGCAAGGGAATGATCGGCTGCGTCGCGCCCGGACCAGTGGGCGGCGCTTGAGCTGGAGCCTGCGCATGAAGCCGCGCTACATCAAACGAGTTGCCAAGAAGCAACGCGCCTATTACGATGCGCAGCAGCAGACCAACCTGGCGGCCAACTTGAGCCATGAAGCTCTTTTTCCGAACGGGTTCGAATGACGGGAGATGTGAAATGGAAGCAACCGCAAGTGGCGACAACGATTTACCGCCGAGACGGTGCTCTCGGGACCCAAAGACAAGAGAGATGTTGACGATGCTCGCTTTGGCCCCATCAAAAGCGGCGTAGAAATACCTAAAGCCCGCAAGCGCGGCAAGGCGAGTTCGCGAACTCAAACGGAAATAGCCAGCGTTGGTAGGACAGGCAAAATGCAATACGTGCTAGCACTGCCAGGCGCGGCGGGGAATCGGCGCAGGAGGACTTGAGCACAGGTAAAACCCAGCTAGAAACTGTCGGCCGTGTTGAACTGCTCGAACTCGTCGTACGGCCGTAGCGAGCTGTCCCGAAAGCGGGTGAAGTCGCGAACCCAGGAAAGCTTGATGTCGCCAATCGGCCCATTCCGCTGCTTCGCGATGATCAACTCGGCCTGGCCGGCAACTTTGGCCCGATCTTCGTCGTTGGTCTGGTAATACTCTTCGCGGTGAATGAACATTACGACGTCGGCATCCTGCTCGATCGCGCCCGACTCGCGCAAATGGCTCAAACGTGGCTTGTTATCGCGAGAGGCTTCGGCCTGACGATTCAACTGGGCCAGGCAGAGCACCGGGACTTTCAGTTCGCGAGCCAGGCCCTTGAGACGGCGGGCGATCTTGGCCACCTGCTCCTGCCGCGGATCCCGCGCGTTGTCGGGCTCGATCAACTGCAAATAGTCGATCACCACCAGCCCCAGTCCGGCTTTGCGTTTCAAACGTCGGGCCGAGGCGGCGATTTCCGTAATGGTGCGGCTGGGCGAGTCGTCGACAAATAGCGGCGAACCACTCATTTCGGCCGCTTTTTCCACCAGCTTGCGGCGGTCCTCGTTCGAAATGGTGCCATTGCGCAGACGCTGGCCGTTCACTTCAGCCGATGAGCAGAGCATGCGATCGGCCAACTCGATCGATGACATTTCCAAGCTGACGAACAACACGCCGGTCTGCAATTGCAGTGAAACGTGCTCGGCGATATTCAGCGCCAGAGCAGTTTTTCCCATGCTCGGACGGGCGGCGAGAATGACCAGCTCGGAATCGTGCAGGCCGCCGGTCAAAGAATCGAAATCGCGAAAGCCGGTTTCAATTCCGCCGATCGTATGCTCGTGCTTCATCCGCGCATCGATGCGCACCATGGCCTCTTGCAGCACGTCGCGAATCGTGGCCAACTCGCCGGCCCCGCGATCGTCGAGAATGGCGAAGATTTTCTGCTCCGCCATGCTCAGCATTTCGCGGGCTTCGGTGGTGCCGTCGTAGGCGTCGCGCAGAATTTCGGTGCTGGAGTGAATCAGCGCTCGCAACGTGGCCTTGTTCTTGACGATTTCAGCGTAGTGCGTGCCGTTGGCCGCCGTCGGCACCGAGTGCAGAACTTCGGCCAAATAGGCCGCTCCGCCGACCAGTTCGAAATGGTGCCATTGCGCAGACGCTGGCCGTTCACTTCAGCCGATGAGCAGAGCATG
>JAYVCO010000348.1:0-4059 GCA_043749935.1 Planctomycetia bacterium | reverse complement strand
CGACACGCTCGACCAGGCCACGCTGTTCGCCGACGTGCAGCGCACCCGGGTCAAATACACGCCCGAGCAGGTGGCCGAGGAATTGGCCCGCACTTTTGTGAGCTACTTGGGCGTGGAGCCATTGCCGGCTTGGGAGAGCTCCGAGGATTCTCAGTTATCGGATGACTAACAGATAAACTGGTCAACGTATCTTCGCAAGGGAGCCTGGAAACGATGGGAAAAATCGCATTTCAACTGCTGGCGCTGGTGGCCATCGCCGCGTGGGTTCCGCTGGCCTCGGCGGCCGAAAACTCGCCACTGGGCAAGAAAATCGATAACTTTTCGGCTCGCGATTTCCGCGGCAAGCCCGCCTCGCTGAACGATTTTTCAAAAAACAAACTGGTGGTCGTCGCGTTTTTGGGAACCGAATGCCCGCTGGCGAAGCTTTACGCCCCGCGTTTGCAGGACCTGGCCAACGAGTTCAAGGACCGCGGCGTGGCGTTCATCGCGATCGATTCCAATCAGCAAGACTCGGTGACCGAGCTGACGCACTTTGCCCAGGAACATAAGCTCGATATTCCGCTCTTGAAGGATGCGGGCAATACGATTGCCGATCAGTTGGGCGCGGTCCGCACCCCGGAAGTCTTCGTGCTCGATGCCAACCGGGTCGTGCGATTCTGGGGCCGCATCGATGACCAATACGGCATCCAAGAGGCGGGCATCGCGTATCAACGGACCGAACCCAAGAGACGCGACTTGGCGATCGCGCTCGATGAATTGCTTGCCGGCAAGACAGTGAGCGAGCCGATCGCGAAAAACCAGGGTTGCCGCATCGGACGAATCAAACAACCGCTGGCCAACAGCGACGTGACCTTCAGCAAGCACATTGCTTCGATCCTCAACAACAACTGCGTCTACTGCCATCGCGAGGGCCAGATCGCGCCGTTCCCGCTGACGAACTATGAAGAAACCGTCGGTTGGGCGGAAATGATTCGCGAAGTCGTCCAAGAACAGCGGATGCCCCCCTGGCACGCCGATCCGAAAATCGGTCATTTCCGCAACGACGCGCGGCTGAGCGATCGCGACAAGGAACTGATTTACAAGTGGGTCGAGGCTGGCGCCCCCGAGGGCAATCCGAAGGACCTGCCTGCCGCTCCTCAATATGCCCAAGGCTGGCAGATTCCCAAGCCTGACGCCGTGATTTACATGGCGGAACAGGCTTATGACGTGCCCGCTACCGGCACGGTCGAATATCAGCGGTTTGTCGTCGATCCGGGCTGGACCGAAGACAAGTGGGTCAAGGCCATGCAGTGCATGCCGGGCAATCCGGCCGTCGTGCATCACATCATTGTCTATCTGGTTCCGCCAGGCGTTACGCCCAGTGGCCAGGCCGGGCGGTTGCGCACGAATTGGCTGGGGGCCTTTGCACCGGGGCTGCGTCCACAGGTTCTCTCCGACGGGCTGGGCCGATACATACAGAAGGGCTCGAAGCTGCTGTTCGAGATGCACTACACGCCCAATGGCACTGCCGCAAAGGACAAGAGCTATGTGGGCTTCGTGTTTGCCGACCCGTCGACGGTGAAAAAAGAGGTCGCCGTGCAGAATGCGGGCAACTTCACTTTCAAGATTCCGCCCAACGATGCGAATTATGAGGTGGAGTCGGAATTCGTGTTCCGCCAGCCTTCGATCCTGTTAACGATTTCTCCCCACATGCACGTTCGCGGCAAAGACTTTCGCTACGAGCTGATCTACCCGGACGGGAAAAAGGAAGAACTGTTGTGGGTCCCCAAGTATGACTTTGGCTGGCAAACAACCTATGAGTTGACCGAGCCCAAAGTGGTGCCAAAGGGCACGAAGATGCACTGCGTCGCGCATTTCGACAACTCCGAGAATAATCTCGCGAACCCCGATCCTTCGAAAGAAGTCAGTTGGGGAGAGCAGACGTGGGAAGAGATGATGTTCGGCTGGTTCGAAATGTCGCTGGCCGATCAGGATCTGACTCAGCCGGCAACCGCTTCGGCGCTGCGCTCGAAAGAGTTTTTGGCGCAGGCCGACACGATCAAGCTGGACGACCAGTTGAAGAGCCAGGCTCGCCACGCGATGGACTCGGATAAGACGCTCGAGCGATTTGGCTGGCAGTTGTTCGAGCTGGTGCCGCAGCTCGATCGGATCTGCATTACGAGTGTCGAGAATGACAAGCTGCGGCTGAAGATGTTGCAAGAGCGCTTCGGTTTGCGGACCTCGCTTCGCAGTAAATCGACGGTCATCAAGGCCACGGGCCAATCGCTGGCCGAGTATGCCTTGGGCGACAAAGTCGTGGTCAATGAGGATATGACAAAAACAATTGGCTCGGTCATGGCGAACATGGCCACCAAGGATATTCGTTCCAGCATGCACGTGCCGGTGACGATCAAGGGCGTGCGCTGCACGGTGAATTTCTGGAGCGCCGAGGCCGGAGCCTTTCCGCCCGAGGCGGCCAAGCTGCTAGAAGAAGTTGCGCGACTGATGGCCGAAGGGGCCGAGTCGGTGGCGCA
Source organism: Planctomycetia bacterium (assembly GCA_043749935.1). Taxonomy (GTDB): domain Bacteria; phylum Planctomycetota; class Planctomycetia; order Pirellulales; family PALSA-1355; genus PALSA-1355. The sequence continues at coordinate 1,546 of JAYVCO010000348.1, read as the reverse complement.
AAAGTAAGAGCCACGAGGAAACCCACCTGGGGGGTGGGGGCAAGTGGAGAGCCCCGCGAGCCGTAAGACTCGCGGGGCTCTCGCGTTTCATGGCTTGGAACGCGGGCGAGCCCCAGCGGGTGATTTGCGACGTTTACATTAGCCGGGTTTGGGGGAGTTGGCAAACCCAGTTTGGGGTGATCGGGCCCGTTTCGGGTGGCTCAGACGACAATGGTCGTCTGAGTTGCGAAGCAATAAGAGGATTCGCCATTTCGGATGGACCACTCTTCGAGCGTTACTTACTGCCTTCACGTCGCACGAATAGACCTGGGGGCTGCGATCGGCCGGGGCTCCCAGCGATCCCTGGAGAAGCCTCGTAGCCATGGTATGTCTGAATTTGCTGTCTGTGTTGCATGAACCACGCACGGCTTGCGCTTGCCATTTTCTGATCGTCGGACTCATCGACCCCGACATGACAGAGAGCCCGTCGCATTGCGTTTGCCAATTCGCCGCGCACGCGGGCATCTGACGATGCATCGAAAGCGTCACACAAAACCAAAAACCCGTCGGTAAACTCATGATTCACGACGGCAGACTCAATATTTTCATCCCAGGCGATCGGAGGGCATCGTATAGAAAGCAGAGCTACAAGGCTCTTGCAATCACGAGTTCGAGCGAACGCATAAGCCGCGTCGTAGGCCACTTCATCCGCAAAGCCCACTTGATCGGCAAACGTAGGCAATTGGTCGAAACTCAGCACATCTACAATTCGTCGCCTTGCCTGAGTCGTGCGACATTGCTCCATCAATAACACCATCAATTCTTGATAGGTGTACGTGCCCCGACTTGGATTATCCGGAGCTTCTTGCACGCGTTCTGACGACTTAGCCCGATTTTCCCAATCGATCCGGAGATTATTCAGATACTTAGTGGCATCAGCCTGCGTGAGTTTCGGACCATCACCAGAGTGAAAGTCCACCACTAGACTACAAATCCAGACCGTTTCGGGCCGGACCGAATAGCGAATCTCGAGCCCCAGGCGTGGAGGAGCGTCGCCCCAGAGTTTGAAGAAGTTGGATGAACACTCGTTGTTTTCTAGGTCACGATGCCACTGGTCGAGCTCTTCGACGACGGACGGCGGCGCTTGGTATTTTTTCAGAAGTGCCACGCCGTGCTGATACGCGGCGTCCAATCTCTCGTTTTCAGAATTCAGATAGAGGTCCGCGATCTGGTCGTCGTCGATCTCGACCATGACTTCGGCGGCTTGCTCGGTGATTTCCACGTCGCCTGGAAGATGCATTGCAAGGCGGATCGGGCCGGCGAAGGTTTTGTGATACCGCCCTGATTCGCTCGGGTCAGTTGGCAACGAGCTTAGGAGATGTTCTTGGCGAAAATCCCATTCGAGATTCTGTGTTGGCCGCGTTCGATTGCAACCACAGGCTGGCAATAGCACTCCCAGTAGCGCCAGGACTGAACTACTACCGGCTGAAGCCGGTAGGTTGGAGGAGAACGTGAGCTACGGACTGAAGTCCTTCGCTCACGATTTGGTGATTCGAAAGTTGTCTCC
>JAYVCO010000347.1:0-9124 GCA_043749935.1 Planctomycetia bacterium | reverse complement strand
TTCCTGTGCGTGCCACTGGCTTTGCCAGTGTTTTGAAGGCCAGCACTGGCAGAGCCAGTGGCACACCGGCGGAAGAAACTTTCGGGAACAGGCACTAGGTCCCCGGTGCCCGTTGCTCGTGGAAATGGAACCGGCCCAAGCGAAACTCATGGAGGCGATCTGTGAAGGACCGACACTTGATTTCCGCGGATGAGCTGCGGGCCGCCGGCGCGCTCGACGTGCCCGCCGCGTGGCGGAAGTCACTTGGCGACGGGCGGAAGCCGCGTGACAAGCGAAATCTGCTGTTGTTTGAGGATGAAGGCACGCTTCCGGAAGAACAAAAACCAACGCCATGTCACCCAGACGGCGATGGATCCGCGGACGAACTCCCGTGATTGTCGGGACCTGCATTGCAGCAGGATTCAACGGGTGGAGGTCGGCTAAGCTCCCAATCTTCCACCCAGATTCCCTGCCTCTCTTCGCTCCCGCCGCCCCCGCTTTTGTCCTGAAAATCGCCCCTGCCTCTTGACGTTTCTGTCCGTGCTGGCATAGCCTGCCAAGCTGGGTAAGTGGCCTTGCCAGAGTGTGCGGTGCCCCTATAATCCGTTGATCCCCCGACTCGGCGAGCGACCCCGCCGTAAGGTGGTGCGGGTGGGTACGGTTTTTGCATCCACTGCGGGTGTAGCTCAGTTGGTAGAGCACGACGTTGCCAACGTCGTTGTCGTGGGTTCGAATCCCATCACCCGCTCTTGTAGTTTCAGGATCGTCGTTGACGCGACGATTTTTTCGCTGCGCCCCGGCCTTTTTGGCCGGAGGGCCGCGGTGGCGGCACTCTAAAGCACGATCGAGTTAAGATGTCCCCTTCCGACAAGAATACTGACGAGTTGGTCGCTGACGAAGCGGCCGAGACCGAAGCCCAAAAGATGGATCTCTCGATCAAGGTCGAGAGCCCATCGGCTTGCCAGCGCCATATCACGGTCACGATTCCGCGCGAGGAAATCGAGCGCTATTACGACAAGGCGTTCAGCGAGATGATGGACAAAGTCGCCGTGCCCGGTTTTCGCGCCGGCCGCGCTCCGCGCAAGTTGGTCGAAGCCCGCTTTCGCAAGGACGTGTCGGACCAGGTCAAGGGTTCGCTGTTGATGGACAGCATGACGCAGGTCACCGAAGACGAGAAGTTTTCGGCGATCAGCGAGCCGGATTTCGATCCGCTGGCCGTCGAAGTGCCCGACGAAGGACCGATGACGTTCGAGTTCGATTTGGAAGTGCGGCCCGAGTTTGATCTGCCCGAGTGGAAGGGACTGACGGTCGAGCGTCCGGTGCGCGAGTTCACGAAGAAAGACATCGACAAACGGCTCGAGCAAGTTCTGGCACGCCACGGCCGATTGGTGCCGTTTCAGGGACCAGCCTCGAGTGGCGACTATATCACTTGCAATCTGACGTTCAAAAATGGCGCTGTGGAGCTTTCTTCGAGCAAGGAAGAAGTCATCCGCATTCGCCCGGTGCTCAGTTTCCGCGACGGGCGCATCGAGAACTTCGACAAAGTGATGAAGGACGCCAAAGCCGGCGAAACGCGCGAAACCACGGCCAAGTTGAGCCAGAGCGCTCCCAACGAATCTTTGCGCGGGCACGAGATTACCGCGCTGTTCGAGGTGCTCGAAGTCAAGAAGCTCGAGCTGCCGGAGATCACTGGGCCACTGCTCAAAGAGTTGGGCGATTTCGAGACCGAAGGTGAGCTGCGCGACGGGATCAAGGAGGATTTGCAACGGCAGTTGGAATATAGCCAGCAACAGCAGACACGTCGACAAGTGACCGCGGCCCTGACCGAGAGTGCCAATTGGCAACTGCCGCCCGAGTTGCTCCGCCGCCAAAGCCGCCGCGAGTTGGAGCGGGCCGTGTTGGAATTGCGCCGCAACGGTTTTAGTGATGCCGAAATTCAGGCATACGAGAACGATCTGCGACAAAACAGCGCCGTTTCGACTGCCCGTGCTCTCAAAGAACACTTCATTTTGGAACGGATCGCCGAAGATCAAGCCTTTGAGGTAACGCCTGAGGATTACCAGGCTGAAACGGCCTTACTCGCCGCCCAAAGCGGCGAGAGCGTGCGTCGCGTGCGAGCGCGCTTGGAAAAACAAGGTCTGATGGATGCGTTGCACAATCAAATCATCGAGCGCAAGGTGATTGACCTTGTGCTCTCGCACGCAAAATTCAAGGACGTAGCCTACAAGCCGGAAGGCGGAGACACGGAAGCTCTCGACCAGTCGGCTGGCGGCGAGGAAGAATCGGAAATCCCCGAGGCCAAAAACTCGGGCGAAGCCGAGCCGCTGCGCACATCAAAAGAACACGGTTAAATCACGTTTGATGACGAACGGACCGGCGTTTGCAGCCGTTGAGTAAGCAAACTCAATGAGCCAGGCAAACACAGTCAGGTGAATGACGGTCTGACGTCGTGCTTGCAAATTCAACTAATTGACTGACTGTCGCGGCTGCCAGCGCGGTGAGCAGAAGGACGGAACATGGCCTATCGAGATTATCAACGCCAACGTCAGATGACGCTGGGAGATCTGCTGCTGGAGAATCGAATCATTCTCTTGCAGGGCGAGATCCACGACGGCAACGCCAACGAACTGGTGATGAAGCTGTTGTATCTCCAGAGCGAAAACCGGCGGAAGCCGATCCATTTTTACATCAACTCGCCCGGTGGCAGCGTGAGCGCCACGCTGGCGATTTATGACACGATGCAGATTTGCACCTGCCCGGTGGCGACCTATTGCGTCGGACTGGCCGCTAGCGGCGGGGCAGTGCTGCTGGCTGGCGGAACCAATGGCAAGCGGTTTGCCTTGCCACATGCCAAGGTGATGATTCACCAGCCGTATGGTCAGGTTGGAGGACAGGTTTCGGATATTGAAATCCAGGCCGACGAAATCCTGAAAACGCGCGAGGTGCTCAACATCATCCTCGCCCAGCACACCGGCCAACCGCTGGAACGGATCGCCAAGGACACGAATCGCGATTACTACATGACGGCTGCCGAATCGAAGCTTTACGGCATCGTTGACGACATCCTCACACGGCCCCCGGTAACCGCCGAAGGCGAGGACGAAGACAAAGTCTGATTCACCTAGTCTAATTACTTAACTGGGCGACCCTGACGGTTGCCGACAATCGCACATAAAGCACACGACTATGCCCCTGATACCGTTTGTCATCGAAAAAAGTGGCCGCGAAGAGCGGGCCATGGACATTTACAGCCGTCTGTTGAAAGATCGTATCATCTTTCTCGGTTCGCAAGTCAACGACGAAGTGGCAAATTCAATCGTCGCTCAAATGTTGTTTCTGCAATCCGAAGATCCCAAGGCCGACATACACCTCTACGTCAATTCGCCCGGCGGTAGCGTCACGGCCGGTCTGGCGATTTACGACACCATGCAATTCGTCACTTGCGACGTGGCGACGTATTGCATTGGCCAGGCGGCTTCGATGGGCGCCGTCTTACTGACGGCTGGCGCGAAAGGTAAGCGTAACGCACTGCCCAACGCCCGAATCATGATCCACCAACCGCTGGCCGGCATGGAAGGCACGGCCGAGGACATCATGATCCACGCCAAGGAATTCAAGAAGATCAAGCACAAGCTCAATCATATTCTGATCAAGCATACCGGCCACCCGTTGGACCAGATCGAGCGCGATACGGATCGCGATCGCTTCATGTCGGCCGAAGAAGCCATGGAGTATAAGCTCATCGACCAGGTCATCGAGCACATGGAAACCAAACCGATCGCCAAGGTAGAACCGTTCGCCAAGGGTTAGCGCCCACGGAAGGGTGCAAGCGAACAGCAGGCAGCCTCACTTCCCTTTTTGGGTTGCCTGCCGACGAGTAACAAGTTTACGACGCGTTCGTGGTGCGTGGGGTCGCTAGCTCATTGGGCTAGTTCTGCCGCGTTCCCGGGAAGTAAACGATTTTCTGTCGCATGAGGCTGACATGAGAACGTTTTCGCTCGCTTTATTGAGCGTGGCCCTGCTTGCGCTAGGTTGCCGCGTGAATTCGAGTCAGGTTCTCTTGGAACGCGATCTGCGTTTACAAGAAGACAAGATATGGGAGCTCGAAGGAATGCTCAACAACAGCGATGCCGCGCGCGAAGCCACCTTGCGAGAGAATGAAGCCCTGAAGAAAGAGCTCGCCGGCGGCGACCGCGGACCGGGCGATCGAGGACCCAGCGACCGTGCTCCTGGCGGACGTGGGCCAGCCTCCGACTATCGAGCACCTTCGGTCGAACTCCCCTCGGACGACAGCAGTCCGCCGAGCCGTTCGCGCGGCCGAGAAGCCCCCAAGCTCGAAGCCCCCACCATCGAACTGCCCGGCGCGTCCGATTCGTCACCAGTCGACATGTCGCCGGGTGTGGAAATCAACCCCGGACGCGGCGGCGCCTCAATGGGCAGAGGCAAGCCGACGAAGTTGGTGATCAACAAACGTCTGACCGGCGGACTGGATCGAGACGGTCGCAATGGAGACGAGGGTGTGCTGGTCGTAGTCGAGCCACGAGACGCCGCGGGCAATCTGGTCCAAACGCCCGGCACGATTTCCGTGGTGGTAATGGATCCTGCACTGGAAGGTCCGGAGGCGCGCATCGCACGTTGGGATTTCGCGCCCGACGAATTGCCCAGCCATTTTCACAACACGGTCTTCGGACAAGGGCTGCAATTCGAGTTGCTCTGGCCGGGTGAAGCCCCCAGGAATCGCGATTTGCAAGTATACGTGCGTTTCACGACCGAGGACGGCGTCAAACTGACGACCGACACCAAGATCGACGTCCGCACGCCAGCCGATCCGCCGCGCGTCGACAGGCAAACTAAGAATTGGTCGCCAAATGAAAGTGCCACGCGGCCGCAACGCAACAAGACCCCCAACTCTCGACTTAAGTCGCGTCCAGATTCCGCTGACCAGGGAGACTATTCACCCGACGACGAAGACGACCAGCATGCTGATCCCGCGCGCCGCTCGCGCGGGCCGATTCAACAAGCGTCCCGGCCCGATCGCCCAATGTGGAAACCGTATCGGTAAACGCGCGCGGCGCTAGCGGTCGAGAAAAGAGCCTCCGGCGGCCCGCGCTTCCGCGGGGGGCGTATAAAGAATTCTTATCTCGCCCGCCGGGGCTCCCGGCCGCCGCCCGCGTAGGGCAATTCTTTGTCCTAGTTCACATGATGAACGAAAACCAGCGTGCCTAATGCACCCGCTGACCCGGCTGGGCGCCCGAGTCGGGACTGAGCAGATAAATCTCTTGGCCACCGGCGCCGGCCGCCACGACCATGCCTTCGCTCAGGCCGAAAGTCATTTGCCGCGGGGCCAGATTCGCCACGCAGATTACGAGCCTACCGACCAGCTTGTCAGGCTCGTAGGCGCTTTTGATTCCGGCAAAGACGGTTCGCTGCTGATCGCCGCCGAGCGAAAGCGTGAGCTTCAGCAGCTTCTTGGCCTTGGGCACTTCCTCGGCCGCAATCACGCGCGCGACGCGCAGATCAACTTTGGTAAAGTCATCGATACCGATCGTCTCGCCCACTAGCGGTTCCTTTTCCAAGGCTGCGGAGCTATCGGCAGTCGTGGTGGCGCCATTGGTTGCGCTAGCTTCAACGAGCGAGGCGGATTCAGCAACGGTTGGCTTCGCAGTCGGTTCGGTCACGGCAAACTCCTCTCGGCTTTCTGCCATCATGGCTTCGACTTGGGCGGGTTCGACTCGTTTCATCATGTGCGTGAATTCGTTGATGTTCATACCAACCAGCGGCAATTTGGCATCGTCCCATCGATCGCACAACGTGCCAAACAACTCTTCGGTCTGTCGCTGCAAGCTCGGCAGCACGGGTGCCAAATAAATCGCCAATTGTCGGAACAGGTTGAGTGCGACTGTGCAGCTCGATTGCAGCTCGACGGCCTGATCGATGTTGCCTCGCAGTTTCCAGGGCGCGACGCCATCGACATACTGATTGGCCCGATCCGCTAGCGCCATGATCAGCCGCATGGCTCGGTTGTAGTCGCACGCTTCGTAGGCCGCGGCAATCGGATCGCCCTCGGCGGCTGCCTGGGCGAACAGTCCTCCGTCGTCGGGATAGGTTGGCGAGAGCCCGGTGTCTTTGACGAATTTGGCAGTGCGGCTGGCCAGGTTGACCACCTTGCCTACCAGATCGGAGTTGACTTTGTTGACAAACTCCTCGCGATTCAAATCCAAATCGTCCAAGCCCGGCCCGAGTTTCGAGGCGTAGTAGTATCGCAGGTAAGCCGGATCCAGATGATTCAAATACGTCGAAGCACGCACGAAGGTGCCCTTGCTCTTCGACATTTTTTCGCCGTCGACGGTCAGAAATCCGTGGACGTGGACTTTGGCCGGCAGACTGAACCCGGCCGTCTTGAGCATTGCCGGCCAGAAGAGCGTGTGAAAATACGTGATGTCCTTGCCGATGAAGTGATGAATCTCGGCTGCGTCAGCCCGCCACCAGTCGTCGAGCCGCTCTCCTTCGCGACGGCACCACTCGGCCGTCGAGGCGATATAGCCGATCGGCGCGTCGAACCATACATACCAATAGTTGCCCGGGCTGTCCGGAATCTCGAAGCCAAAATAAGGCGCAGGCCGCGACACGTCCCAATCGCGCAGCGGCTCGCCCAAAAAATGGCCGGCCAGGTAGTTGGCAACTTCTCGCTGCAAGTGGTCGCCCGATTGGGTCCACTCGTTCAAGAAATCGTGCAAGGCGTCGATTTGCACGAACAAGTGCAGCGCCTTGCGCAGCTCTGGCGTCGCGCCCGAAAGCGTGCTCTTGGGGTTCTTCAACTCGGTCGGGCTATAAGCCGCGCCGCATTTTTCGCAGTTGTCGCCATACTGATCGGGCTCGCCGCAGTTGGGGCACGTACCTTTGACGAACCGGTCGGCCAGAAACGTGCCAGCCTCGGGATCGAAAAGTTGGGTCACTTCCTGCTCGCTAACCAGGCCCGCCGCGCGCAGCCGGGCCCAAATCTCTCCGCACAACACCCGATTGTCCGGGCTGTGCGTGCTGCTGTAGTTGTCGAAGTGGACGTTGAAACCCGCGAAGTCCTGCAAGTGGGCCCGCTGCATATCCGCGATCAGGGCCTCTTCGCTCCGTTTTTCCTGCCGCGCGCGGATCATGATCGCGGTGCCGTGCGTATCGTCGGCGCACAGATAAATACACCGGTTTCCGCGCAGCTTTTGGAAGCGGACCCAGATGTCGGTCTGGATGTACTCGACCAAATGGCCCAAGTGAATGTGGCCATTGGCATTGGGCAGCGCCGCGGTCACCAGGATTTTTCGCTGGACGCCGGGGGCCGTACGATCGGCAGGTATAGTCTCGCTACTCACGATGGTATGGCTATTCGCTGTTTTAGGGTCAGGTCAGTCGGAAGCGTCCAGGAAACGCGCAATTGTAGCGGGATCGCCCCGTTTGTGTGAGCCCCGAACCCGGCCGGAAGTTCAGGGCACGGGAATCCTTTCGTCGAAGCTCGACCTTTGGGACAGTACAATCGGAATCGAGACCGACGGGTCGGCCGAACCGTTCATTGAGTTCAGCTCAGATGACTAGCAACCAAAATGTGCCAGATTTCGCCGAGCTTGGCGTGGCCCCGGCCGATCCTCTATCTCGCAAACCGCTCTCACCCAATCGTGCTCGTGGCGTTGTCGTTGCCTTCGGCACGTTGTTTTGCGTTTTCGCAATCGCGAACTCATGGCCGCTGATTCTTGCGGCGGTCAATTTTCTGATTCTGGTGAGCGGAACATACAGAGTTCCCATCGTGGACCTTCCTGCGTTTTCGCAATGGACCCAGCGGATGAACGGCACTTGGATTGCAGAGTTCATGTTGACACCGATGGTGCTGCTGATCGAGGGCCCCCGATTTTGGAAGCTTTGCCTGGTCGCGGTCGTGTCGTACTTCGCGCTACTTTTCCTCGGGTTAGTGGCCGTTTCCTTCATGCTAGATTTTCGGTCCATCAGCGATTTCTGGAGATACTTTGTCAAGGACAACAGCGTGTTATACACCGCCATGTTCGTGAGCGTCTTCGCGACCTGCACGCACTTCCGCCTGGTTCGCGGCTGGCGCTTGGTCGGGCGCCATTGGAGTGGCACATTGCCGCCTCGCTGGACGGTTCGCTTCGGATTGCGGCATACGTTCATCGTGACCGCCGTTTTCGGCGGTCTCTTGGCCCTCAGCCGTTCCTCCGATCAATTTCGCATTGCAGTAGTCGCCGCCATGATCGGGCAGGCAGCCGGTTTGCCGCTTTTGGCAATGTCAGCACTGCTACTGGGCACTCGCAAGAACCGCATGACGACCTGGATCGATTGGGGATTGATCTCGACCTTGGTCGTGTTCTTGGGCACAGTCACCTTTCTAGACACCGGTTTGGACAGACAGATCACGACGTACTTGGTGAGCTTCGTGCGCGCCGTGGCAGGAATTGGATTAGACGTCCAGATCGCGACGGCTTCGATGACCTGCTACGCAGATTGCGCGATCAGCCTGCTCTGGTTACGCTTGTGGGGACTTCGGCTAAGGTGCGATCAATCCGTGCCTTCGCCAGCCGCTGCCCCGGCAATTTCCGGGCCTTCCGTCAGCTAATGAGCTGACATCGAGCGTGACTCAAATGACGAAAGATCTAAGACAGCCGAACGACCCGGGTTCTCTCGCGGCCAATTCCGATCCGCTGTCACCCAACCCCTCACTGCCCAATCGAAATGCCGGCGTTGTGGTAGCTTTCGGCACGTTGTTTTGCATTTTCGCAATAGCCAACTCTTGGCCGCTGATTTTTGCTGCGGCCGGAATTTGGGAGTCCGCTGAGGATTTCTATGCGTATGCTCAATGGCGCCAGTGGATGGGCGGCACTTCTGTTGCGGAAATCATGCTGATTCCGATGGTGCTGCTGGTCGAGGGGCCCCGATTTTGGAAGCTGTGCCTCGTCGCGGTCGCTGCCTACGCCGCGCTGCTCTTGATGGGATTCGCGGTCGTCCTCTTCGAGAATTCTTCCACGATCAACCAACTCTGGAACTACAACGTCGAATTTACTGGTATCTTATACACTGGAATGTTTGTCAGTCTCGCCGCGACATTCGCGCACTTCCGCTTGATTCGGGGCTGGAGATTGGTTGGGCGCCA
>JAYVCO010000346.1:0-4025 GCA_043749935.1 Planctomycetia bacterium | reverse complement strand
CGTCCACGGGCGATCGGGCCGGCCCGGCCAACGGCCGCGTGGCGAGATCGGCTATCACGCGCTGCGCGTCGGCGACAATCCGGGCGAACACACGATCGTCTTTGGACTGCTGGGCGAAACGCTCGAAATCACGGTCCGCGCCACCAATCGCGATTGCTACGCCCCCGGAGCGTTGGCGGCCGCCAAGTTTCTGGCCGGCAAGAAGCCCGGGCTTTACAACATGAACGACGTGTTGGGGCTTTGAAGACGAAAAGGTTTTATCGCGAGTCTCTTCCGTTTTGGAACCGGCATGGCAAAATGCGAAGAAGGCTATCTGTGCGACGTTTGCGGCGGTGATGTCGAAGAGCTCACCGACAGCGACCTCTATCTGCGGTTCGTGGTCGGCATCATTGATCCGGAAACGCTGCACACCACGCGCGAACGCCACATTCGCTGCAACCCTGTCTTGGCGCAATTCATCGTCGATGCGGATTTCGAGCCGGTTGCGGTCGAAGGCGAGTTCGACAAGCGGCGGCTCGATGCAGCCTACGTCCGCGAGCGCGAGTCGCTGATTTCACGAGGCTATCGCCGCTTACGCGAGATCGCGCACCTGGAGCTTCCGATCGTCGACTATCCGCTGCCCGAAGTTCGAGCCAGGCTGGAACGCGAGGCCCGGGGTTTCTCCTAGCCGCTGCGAAAAAGTAGCGGGCAGAAAACGGCCGCGGGGCTCACGCTTTCCGCGCGGCAACTTCGGCCGCCGCTGCAATCGCGCCGTGGACGACCACGGCTTCGCCCAGCTTGGCAGGGACGATTTTGTACTTGTCGAGTTGGGGCGGAAATACGTAGCGTTCGACTTCGTCGCGGATCGGCACTAAAAAAAACGCCTCATCCATCAGCGAGACGCCGCCGCCGATGACGACTATTTCGGGAGACAAGAGCGTGACGGCTTGCGCAATGCCCCAGCCAAGCGCCTGGCACGCATGGGTGAGCACCTCGCGGGCAATCTCGTTGCCTTCGCCGGCCGCCAAAGCCACCATGTGCGTCGTGAGTTGGTCGAGCTTCCCGCCGCAACGCTCCCAGAGATCGGCCGCGTATTCTTCTTCGGCCTCTTCGGTCTCGATTAGCCGCTGGCGAACTTCGTCGGGCGTGGTGCGCACCAGACCGGCCGTGAGCGGAATGAACGGGTGCGAAATCGGATCGCTGAGCCGGGCTTGGGCAGCGGCCGCGATACCCCAACCGCTGGCCATCGACTCGACGGTTTGATCGGGCCGGTCAGCGTGCAAGCCGGGTCGCAAGTGTCCGATTTCCGCCGCGCCATGCCCGTTGCCGCGATAGATTTGCCCATCGACGACCAGCCCCCCGCCAATGCCAGTGCCGACGGTGACATAGAGGACAACCTTGCGCCCCTGCCCTGCCCCATAGCGGGCTTCGGCCAGCCCGGCGGAATCGCAGTCGTTTTCCAGCGTGGCAGGCAGCGACAAAACTCGGCGGCACCAATCGACCAGGCCATGCCCTTCCCAACCATCGACGTGATGGCTCTTGGTGACGATGCCGCGAGCGGAATCGACGGGTCCGCCAAAACCAATGCCGATGGCCGAGATGCCATGCCGCGCGATCAGCACTCGAGCGGCCGTTTCAATCTGCTCCAAAATGCCCGCCGCGCCGAGCTTGGGGCGGACGTCGAAACGTTCTAGCGCAGCGAGCTTGCCGTCGCCACTCCCCACGCCCAATTGCAGCTTGGTGCCGCCGATCTCGATGCCGAGGAATGTCGGCCGATTTTTGAAATGATTACGCATGGAAAAATCACGACGTGCTGTGACGACCTTCGTGATTGATGCGAGCAAAAACGTCGTTGAGCACCCAATGGAACAGGCACAAGTGGATGCTCTCGACCATGCCCATGTCGGTGAGCGGCACGTGCATGCCGGCTTGCTGCATGCTGTGCAACTTGCCGCCATCGTAACCGGTGAGCCCGAACGTTTTCAGCCCATGCCGATTGGCCCACTCGACGGCCGCTAGAATGTTAGGGCTATTGCCGGAACCGCTGATCGCGATCAGCAAATCCCCCTTCGAGCCGTAATTCATCAACTGCTGGACGAAGATCTGGTCGTAGCCCACGTCATTGCCCAGCGCCAGGATCCAGCCCAAGTTATCGGTCAGGCTCAAGATTTTGAGCCGTTTTTTGGTCTCATCCTTGAGGTCGTGTTGGTGCAGCGAGCTCTTGCCCAAGTCTTCGCTAATGTGAGTGGCCGTGGTGCCTGATCCACCATTGCCGATGACATAGACGAATCGCTCGTTTTGCCAGGCCTCGTAGACCAGATCGGCCCAGGCTTGGATTTCTTTCTTATCGACTCGCTCCAATTCGGCTTGCAGCCGCTGGACGTATTCGTTGATGCCTAGCGTAGCACCCAGCATGTGCGGGAGTTTCCTATCGGAGGAGTGGTCAGGCGGAACTGGACACCCCAGTTTACCGCCGACGGCGCGTGGGAGCCAGCCGTAGGCTGCGACGACACGCCAATCCGCGACTCACTACACGACCCCCAGCCCTTCGCGGGCTTCGCGCTGACCGCGCTTGATGTCGAGCGGGATCAGAATGGCCCAGCCGACGACGAAAAACACCAGCAGGCTGATGATTGCCATGTGGGCGTCGCCCGTACGGGCCAGAATTTCACTGAAGAAAATCGGGCCAAACACGCTGACGGCTTTGCCCGAGAGGTTGAAGAAGCCAAAGAACTCGCCGGTGCGCGATTCGGGCGTCATCAGCCCCATGATCGTGCGACTGACCGATTGGGTGCCGCCCAAGACCAGTGCGGTGGCGCCGGCCATGATCCAGAACTGCCAGGTTTCAGTAATCAAAAACCCGCTGACGACGACGACAACCCACACAGCCAGGCATAAATTGAGCGTTGTCTTCTGACCGATGCGGTCGGCAATCCAACCGACGAGCAAAGCGCCGGGCAGGGCGACAAACTGAATCATCAGAATGACCTTGGCCAGTTCCGAGATTTCCATGTCCAGGACTTTTTCAGCAAACACCGAGGCCTGCGAAATCAAGGTCTGCACGCCGTCGTTGAAAATCAAGAAACCGAACAGGAAGATCGTCAACATGCGATACGACCGAATGTGCAAAATCGTCTGGCCAACTTCTCGCAGCCCCTGACGCGCTGCCGCCAACATCGATTGGCCCTGGGCCCGCGGCGGCGATTTGTCGCGCACGAACAAGAGAATTGGCAAGCTGAACACGGCCCACCAAATGCCCATTAGCAGTAAGCACAAACGGGGAATAAAGCCGTTTTCGGTGGGCAATCCCCAGCTCTCTCCCTGGCTGAGCAATATCATCGCCAGGAGCAACATCAAGCCGCCGCCGACATAGCCCGTACCATAACCCCAGGACGAAACGCGCCCCATCATCTCGTCGTCGGCAATCTCGGGCAGAAACGCGTTGTAGAATCCCTGGACCAGTTCGTAGTTCAGGTTGGCGATTGCAAACAAACCCACGAACAGCCAAGGCCGCTCGGGCGTGGCGAAAAACATCAACGCCGAAGCGCCCGCGCCCATGGCCGTGGTCAAGAACAGCCACTTTCGTTTGCTAGCGTGTGCGTCGGCAATTGCTCCGAGAATGGGCGACAGGAATGCCGCCACAAGCATCGTGATGCCGATTCCCCACCCATAAGCGCGCACGCCACGCTCGTCGGGCAGCACGGCTCGTTGCATGTAGCCAACCAGCACGGTGATGTAAATCGTCGAATAGGCGCTATTGGCCCAATCGTACATGCACCAGGCAACGATTTCGCCGCGCTTGTTCTTGGTCGACGGGCTCGGGGTCGAAGCCGACGCTGAAGTGAGTTGGGCCATGAACCTTTATTTCCGCTGACAAATGGCTGGCGCTGGCAAACTTATACCACAGAACTGGGTGGACCTTCTACACTTAAATTGCCGAGCGCCAGACTAGTGCCTGTTCCCGAAAGTTTCTTCCGCCGGTGTGCCACTGGCTCTGCCAGTGCTGGCCTTCAAAACACTGGCAAAGCCAGTGGCACGCACAGGAA
>JAYVCO010000345.1:0-2310 GCA_043749935.1 Planctomycetia bacterium | reverse complement strand
TTGGCTCGCTGCGCCATGAACGGAAACGCGAAATTCGGCAGCCAGGCCAGCGTCGCGCGATGATGAGAGATGGCGTCCAACAACAAGGCCGGGTTGGCGACCCACTCGAACGGTGACAGCCAAACGACTTCCACGCCCAACAGCAGCGGACTTACGAAGCAGGCAACAAACCCCATGTCGTGATACAAAGGCAGCCACGAGGCGATCACGTCGGAATGGCTCATTCGCAAGCTTTGATCGTAACTTTCCGCGTGATGCCAAACGGCCTCGTGAGAAAGCATGACGCCCTTGTGCAATCCCGTCGTGCCGCTCGAGTGCTGCAACAGCATCGTGCTGTCTGGGCGGCTCTCGACCGGCGTCGGCGTCGGCCCTTCGCCCGCGGCGATTTCGTCATAGCGAAAGGTATGGGGAACTACTAACAGGCTGTTTTCGATTTTCAGCTTTGGGTCCGCGGCCAGTCCCCACGCGCCGATTCTTGTCAACAATTCGCTCAGCCTCGACCAATAGACTTCCTTGGCGACGCGAACGCTCGGCTCGGCCAACACCGTGGGAATAGCCCCCAGCCAGACGCAGCCGAGCCAGGCGGCATACAAGTCGATGTGATGCGTGCCGACGAGCACTACGACATCGCCGGCGCGTAATCCTTGTTTCTGGTAAAACGCGGCGGCCCGTGCCGCGGCGCTGGCAATCTCGGCGAAGCTACGGCGTTCGGGCTTGGTGCGGCGCGAGTGGGTTTGCACACACGTCCGCTCGGGCATTTGCTCGGCATGACGCAGCACGCAACGAATGATATCTTCGTAGCTCACGCTTGAAGAGGACCTAGAATTGAAAATAAATAAACGCGGTTTGCCCGCGAAGATAGATCAAACACAAAACTAGCATTGCGCCAATCAAGCTGCCCTGTGCGAAAGCGTATACCGCATTACCGGCGGCCGAGCGATCTTCAATCGTGCGATTGACCGCCGCCACCCATTTTGCCGCCAGCGGAGCGACCCAAATCGCCAGCGTCAACAGAGCGGTGTGCAAATAGAATGTGCCGGAAAGGGCGCGATAGGAGTACTCCCAGGGCATCAATGCCCGCTGGAGCAGGCCGAACGCTTGAGCGGTGGTTGAGGAACGAAAGAAAACCCAGCCGAGCGAGACCAGCGCAAATGTGGTCAACATGGCCAAGAGTTGTTTTACCGGCCATTTGGCCTGCGACTCAATTGCCGCAGCCGGTGCGCCCGAATTGCGTTGGCGGTAAGTCAACACGTGATAGCCGGCGATCAGACAGCCATGATACAAACCCCATAGCAAGAAAGGCCAGCCCGCGCCGTGCCAGATGCCGCACAAGGTCATAGAAATCAAGGCCGCTCGGCACATGGCCCCCAAGGTCGCCTTTTTTCCCAACAGTGGAAAGAACAAGTAATCGCGAATCCAGCGCGAAAGCGACATGTGCCAACGATTCCAAAAATCGACGGGCGAAACGGCCGAGTAGGGATAGTTGAAATTGTCGACCAATTGAATCCCACACAGCCGTGCCGAGCCGATTGCCATGCGGCTGTAACTGGAAAAATCGAGATAGATTTGCAATCCGAAGGCCACGGCCATCAGGTAGACGTCCGTTGCTCCGACGCTCGCGAACTGCCGGGCAAAAGCCTGATCGATTTGAGGAGACAAACCATCGGCCAGCACGATCTTGAGAAACAAACCCGACACGATTAGCCATAGGCCGTCGAAAATGGCTCGGCTGTCGAGCCCCGTCTCTGGCTTCTCGATTTGCGGTAGCAACTCCTTGGCCCGCATGATCGGGCCGGCAATCAGTTTGGGAAAGAAGGCGATAAAAAGCTGAAAATTCCAGAAGGAGTGGATGCGCTCTCGCTTGCGGACAATGTCGACTGTGTAGCTGATGGCCTCGAAGACGTAGAACGAAATACCTAGCGGCAGAATCCAATGCGGCACGCTCACCAACTGGTCTACCCCCAGCCACGAGCCGACTATGTTCGCGTTGTCGCATAGCCAACTCAGGTATTTGAAAACCGCCAACAGTAGCACGTTGGCGGCCAGCACCCAGCCGCCGCGCCTCTTGCGATTGGGCGGGCCCGCGACAATCCACTTCGCGCCCCAATGATTCAAGGCGGCCGAACCGACCAGCAGACCAAGGTACGGCCAATGCCACGATGCATAAAACACATAGCTGCACACTAGCAGCACCCAGCGCCGACTTCGAGCCGGCATCAGCCAGACCAACGACACGACGATGAGCAGGAACGCCAGATAGATCGGGCTGTTAAACCTCACGGCCGGGCCAACTCCTTCCAAGCCGATCGC
>JAYVCO010000344.1:0-6891 GCA_043749935.1 Planctomycetia bacterium | reverse complement strand
ACCGCCATCACGATCAGCACGATCAGCAGTGTTCGTACCGCCAGGAGCAGCCATTGCTCGAGTTGCAGGCGGCGCGAGTTCTTGCGCATGGCGGCCAACAGAAAATCGATCGCCGCCCAAGACATCTCGCGATAGCGGCGCTTGTTCCAGAGGTGGATCAGAATGGGCGCGGCGGCGGCGCCCAACCAACCGAGCATCAGCAGGTTGCCGAAACCGAACGCCATTAGTGAAGGCCAGGCGAGCATCATACCGCTATTGGACCCGGTTCATGCGGGAGGCGAGATAACTTGACAGCGCGATTTCCAGCGATTGGTCGGTGCGCAACTGAACGTAGTCGATGCGCTGGCCGCGGCAACCCTTCTTTACTGCCTGCAAGAACTTTTCGAACTCCGCCAAATACGCGCGCCTGAGCGCGCGTGGATCGGCCAGCACGTCTGGCAGCCCTTCGAGTCCGCGGAACAGCGTGGTCTGGCGAAATGGAAAATCAAGTTCGGCCGGATCGAGCACGTGGAACAACACGACTTCGTGGCGGCGATGCCGAAAATGCTTCAATCCGGCCATGATCGAGGGTACGTCGTCGAACAAGTCGCTCAAGATCAATACCAATCCGCGCCGCTTCAGCCGCTCGGCCAGGTCGTGAAAAATCGGGCCGGTCTGCGTTTTTCTCGCAGCCACCACGTTTTCCATGACGTGCAGCAATTGCCTCAGGTGCGAAGGATTGCTGCTGGCGCGGACCAGCGAGCGGACTTCGTTATCGAAAGTAACCAGGCCGACGCTATCCTGCTGCTGCAAGATCATGTACGACAGTGCCGCGGACACGCACTGGGCGTATTCGAGCTTCGAAAGCGGTGCGTCGGCACTCTTGTAACGCATGCTCTCGCTGGTATCGAGAAGCATGTAGCTGACGAGGTTCGTCTCTTCCTCGTACTGTTTGAGGTAGAACTTGTCGGTCTTGCCGAACACTTTCCAGTCGACATAGCGCAGGTCATCGCCTTGGGTGTATTCGCGATGCTCGGCGAATTCGATGGAGAAGCCGTGGTAAGGGCTGCGATGCACGCCCGAGACGTAGCCTTCGACGATCGACCGAGCTCGCAGTTCCAGACCCTGCAGCTTAGCCAGCGTCTGCGGATCTAAAAATTTGGGGTTGCTTTCCACTGCGCTCGGCCTCGTTCTCGTCGACGGGGATCGTTTCGATCAATTGCCGGATGATGTCGTCGGGCTTCACGCCCTCGGCTTCCGCGTTGAAGTTCGTCATGATGCGATGCCGCAGCACCGGATAAGCGACTGCGCGGATGTCTTCGGTGTTGACGTAATACCGGCCGTGCAGAACTGCGCGGGCCTTGGCGCCCAACACCAGAAATTGGCTCGCCCGCGGGCCGGCGCCCCAACTAACATAATCCTGAATGAAGTCCGGCACGGCTCCTTTTTCCCGCCTGGTCAAACGCGTGAATTGCAGCGCGTAGCGAGTGATGTGATCCGCCACCGGCACCTTTCGCACGATCTGCCCTAGCTCCACGATCTCCGCGGCCGAGAGCGTGGGGGTGACTTGGAATTGCACGTCGGTTGTCGTCTGCCTGACGATTTGGAACTCTTCCTCCTCGCTTGGATAGTCGACGAAAATATTGAACATGAAGCGATCGAGTTGGGCCTCGGGAAGTGGATAAGTCCCCTCTTGTTCGATCGGGTTCTGCGTGGCCAGCACGAAAAACGGCTGTTCCAAATGGTGCCGCTTGCCGCCTACCGTGATTTGATGCTCCTGCATGGCCTCCAACAGCGCGGCTTGCGTCTTTGGCGGCGTGCGATTGATTTCATCGGCCAGGATCACATTGGCAAATATCGGGCCTTTCAAAAATCGAAACTCGCGCGTCCCGGTCGATTTGTCTTCCTGAATCACCTCGGTGCCCGTGATATCCGCCGGCATCAGGTCGGGTGTGAACTGGATTCGGCTGAAATCGAGCGACAACGAATCGGCCAAGGTGCGAATCATCAGCGTTTTAGCCAGCCCTGGCACGCCGACTAACAAGCAATGACCACGCGCGAATAGAGCGATCAGCAGTTCTTCGATGACCTGCTGCTGGCCGACAATGACCTTTCCCAATTCGGCCGTAATGCGTCGAAAAGCCTCGTTGAGCTTGTGGACACGTTGGACATCGTCGTCGTGAAGCATGGTTTTAGTAGTGGTTAGTGATTAGTGGTTAGTGGTTAGTGGTTAGTGGTTAGTGACGAGGATCGGAGCTGGAGGTTTCGGAGTAAGGGCTCTTTCTAACCACTACCCACTAATCACTAACCACTAACCACTAACCACTTTTCTTATCCTACCAGCCTCGTCCCGTTCTGGGACAGGAGGTTTCTTTTGCGTATTCTGGCGGGCGACGTTTCTGGTTTCTCCGGCGGCTGGTTCTTTTCCGTGTTGTTCGAAGGCAAATAGCTTGTCGGGCGTGGCAATTAGCAGCAGCCCTTCGACCGCCACGAGGTTTCCGCCCGTGGCGTCGCGGCCTTGGGCCAGCGGAATCGGGTCGCGGAGTGCGGCGCGTTGGGTCGATCCGTCTTGTTGAAAGACATAAAGCGCATCGGCCGTGGGCCAGATCACCTGATCCCCCATCAAGATGCCGCGCCCGTAGCCTACCGGGGTCGTGTCGGGCCAGCGCGCGACGATCTTGCCGCGCTCGACGTCGATCCACCACAGCCGGTCGCCGCTGGCCAGCAGATTGCCCTTTCCGACACCTAGTAGATGTACGACGTCTTCCGGCAAGTGGCTGTCCCAAATCAATTCGCCGCTGGCTGCATCGATGGCGAAGATCGAATCGCAATCGGCCGGCGCTACGAGCAAGCTCCCACGATAATAAATGCAGGGGTTCAAATCGCGATAAAAGTGCGCGGCGCGCTTGTCCTGGCCGTCAGGTCTGGCTTTCTTGGCCCGCGGATAACGCGTAACCCATTGGACCCGTCCCTCCCGAGCCGAAACGGCCGCCACCGCTCCCAAATTAGTGTTGTAGTACAACATCCCTTGATCGAAAGAGAGCAGATTATGCGTGATCTCTTCGGCCTGGCCACCGCCCGGTGTTTCGGCCGCGCAGACGAGTGACCGCCAGCGGCGCAGCCCGGTTTCGGCATCGAAGCATGCGACGTGCGTTTGGGGACGAACATCGCTTTTGCGCATGGCGATGTAAACGTCGCCACCATCCACGACGGGCGAGCCCTCGAATGCCCATTTGTCCTCGTCCGGCAGATTCTTATCGTTCGGCGAAATGTTCCAGATGATTTTTCCTTCGGCCGCCAGATCGAGGCACACTAGCGAGCCGCTGTTCTGTTCGCCTACCTCCAGCGGACGACTGGTTACCTGCGAGCCCATCCGCGCATAGAGCTTGTGGTCGTGCACGGTCATGGTGAAACGAGGCACGCCCAAGCCACGGTTGAAGTGCGTGGGAGGAATGAGCACGGGCTGGTCGAAAATCTCGCCCGGTGGCCGCTTTGGATCACTTCTAGGAAAGGCGGGCTTTCCAGTTCGCAGGTCAAACGCGAAAATCTGGCTCTGGTTGCAAACGAGAACCAGGTTGCCGTCGACCACCGGATGATAGCTCAACAAGCGTTGCGCATCTTCACCGATCCGGCGGAGGCTGTAGGCTCTCGAATTGGCGCTGTCGGCGCTCAAAGGCGCGCCGAGCCCAATCGGGTCCCACGCCCGAGGGCCAAGATCGAGATTGCGAGGAGCAATTCGGTTACGGCTATACGACCCGGCGTAAGTGGGCCAGTTTTCGGCCGACTTTGGCTCAGGCCAACTCTCGGCCGCAGAAATGATTTTCGTCAAGGCCTCTCGATAGTTGACATCGCGGCCGGCCAAATGACCCTTGGCATCGGGATGCAATCGCTCGAAAGCTTTAAGCTCCTGCTGCGCCCGGCTGAGGGAGCCCTCGAGGATCGAAACCAGAATCAGTCGCGCGCGAATATCGGCCAACGGAATGCTCGTGCCCGGATACGCCAGGCGTGTTAACGGAAAAACACGCCGCTTCCAAAGCCGAACCAATGCGCCGGAAACTTCGTCGGGCAATATCTCATCGGTTCGCAATTCATGGATTTTGATCGTGGCGGCGGGATCCGAGGTGTACCACTTATCGAGCAGCGCGGCTTCGCTTGGATCCAGACCCGGCGCTTGCCGCGCGGCCTCGAAACGTTCGGCCGAAATCCGCGCGGGCGGAACTTCGATCAATCGTTCCCAATGGCGCCGTGCCGCGCCATAGTGCGCTTGCTCTAGTTCCAGTTCGCCCAGGGCCAGCAGAGCATCGTCTCCCCACGAGCTGCAGAACGCTTTGTCGACGACTTCCGCCAACCGGCCCGAGTTGCGTTTGGTCACGCCCTCGTCGTACCACTTTTGTGCCAAGGCATCGACGCGCTCGCGGTAGAGCGCCAGGCCCTCGGCAGGCAGCGCGGCAATTTGGATCTGGCAATAGTCGGTCAGGTTGACATAGCGCGAGCGCGTCAGCGGAATCAGCTTGGCACCGTGGTTCTCCATCACCTGACGCAATGTCTCGACCGCTTCATCCCATTGGCGATCAGCCACGTAGGCCTTGATTCGTTCCAAGTGGGCCCGAACGGCACTATCGGCCTCGTCGAGATTAACGGAGTCGGAGAGTTCAGCCGACGGAAATTGAGCCCGCGCCGAGGCCTGCCAGAATGGCAGCGATACAATGCCACACAGGGCCAATGTGAGAATTCTTACGGCCGCGGTTTTTAGACCCGCCATCGTGCCCGTCGGCGTGATTGCCGCACTCGCTCGGCAATCCCTGCCGGTGTTCCCAAATCCTCGTGCGTGCGGCCTCCGGCGAGGCATAAGCAAACTCCAGAGCCGACTCCGCAGGGACGAGCCGTTGCGGTTTTCAGTCACCGGTAGCGCTCGACGGGCGGGCCGTCTGTGAAGCGTACTGGCGAATTATAGGAACTGGCCCGCAATGCGGAAAGAACGAAATCGGCCGGGCCGCCCGCAGGGAGGAGAAAGCAGCCCGAAAGCTCGCAAAATGCCGCTTCGATGCGCCTTTCAGAGCAAGACAGTTTGCTGCCGCCCGGTCTGCCGAGGTCCGGCCTAGTAGCCTGTTGATTTACGCAACAGGCTGCGACATCGCAGGGATGCGATGGCAAAATTGCGACGCAAGTCGTTATTTTGCGAGCCGTGCGGAGCTTTGCTCCGCACTTGGCGAGGTTGAAAAATGCCACGACGGCATTTTTCAACGGGCAGCTAGTGGGACACGGACTAGCGAGAATAGCCTTCCACGATCCGGCCGATTCCAAATGCGCACACCGACGCCACGAGCATGGTGAGCATTTGGCCTTGGGTGATGGTCTCGGAAAGCTGCATCAGGATGCTCAACGGCGGCACAGCCAAGCCCAAGAATTGAAGTAAGCGGCCAAACGCGCGCATGGCAAATCAGCAAGGGGTTCTTTTTCACAAAGCTGCCGTTGGCCTATCATAGTGGTACACGACTCGATAGACCATATATGGACGCCGCGAGCCGGCCAGCGCTAGCGAGAGGCGTAAGCCGTATAGTTCAACACTCGCAGCGGATTCTTCAGAGGTTTCTCGCGTGAAGGCTGCCGAAAGACCAAGTTATCCGACCATGCTTTGGCGGGCCTGGCGATTGCGCTGCCCTCGCTGCGGCCAGCAGCGGCTGTTCAAAAACTGGATCACGATGTATCCCCAGTGCGCGACTTGCCATTTGAAGTACGAACGCGAGCCAGGTTACTTTCTCGGCTCGATCTATATCAACTACGGGCTGACCGCCGTACTCGTCACGATCCTTTACTTCACGATCTTTTTTACTAAAGTCACCACGCCCGAAATCGGGCTCGGGCTCGTGATGGCGATCGGAGCCGTGTTTGCAATTTGGTTCTTTCGCTACGCGCGCAGCCTGTGGCTCGGCTTCGACCATTTCTGGGACCCGACCGTGCCAGAACCCGAGCCGCCGACCGCCCGGGAGAGTTGGGACGACGATCGGGCTGACGAGCCGGACTATTGACGAGATCGCAAGTTGTCGGCCGTTGCTGGAGCCAAGAGAGACTAGAGCTCGCGGTCGTCGCGAGTCAAGTCTTCGTCGCGAGATCGCTGCAATTGGGCCACGCGGCGCTGTTCGCGCTTGACCGCGCGATACATGAAACCCCCAAACGATGCGACGATCGCAAACGGCATCGACATCATGAATAGCACGCTGTAATAAATGCCGCGGGCCAGATCGCCCTGTGAGCCGTCGCCGTTCAAGGCCGCCTTGCAACTTGGGCAGGCCGATGCCACCGACGTCGCGCCGAACACCAGCACCAGGCACATGGCCGGAACCAGCAACCGGGAAATGCTCGAATTCGTTCGGTGATATTGCGGTACGTGCATGTCGTTACTTCCTCGTCAACCGGATGCAGGCGCGTCGGCCGTCGCCGGTGGCCCTTGTCGACTCTCGATTATAGACGTCTCGCCGGATGCTGGGTAGAGGTGATAGAGCATCACGTAAATCACGACGCCCGTGATGGATACGTAAAGCCATATCGGAAAAGTCCAGCGGGCGAGTCGACGGTGTTGTTGTCGCCGGTCGCGGATTCCCAAGTAGATCGTCGTGCCGGCCAGAAACGGCACCGTCGCCGCCAGCACCACGTGCGTCACCAGGATCAACAAATAAACGGCGCGCACCGGCGGCGGTCCTTGGAATGGAATGCTGCCGACGTGGTAATGGTAGACCAGATAGCAGCCCAAAAACGCGATCGAGACGGCAAACGCGGAATACATCGAGAGCTTGTGTGCCCGCTCGTGACCGGTTTTTATTTGCACCCAGCCCCACATCAGCAATAGTGCCGCGACGGCATTCAAGGTGGCATTGACGGCCGGCAGTTGCTCAACGGTTAGACTCAAACAAA
>JAYVCO010000343.1:0-9627 GCA_043749935.1 Planctomycetia bacterium | reverse complement strand
CCTCCCGATTCCAAATCAAACGTCGCCACACCTTGGCAGTTGTCGTCCCCTTGCCACAGCAATTGAATATCGGCGAGCCTGACCTGAGCCAAAGCATTGGCGCGTTGCACTGCTTTGAGCGACGCTTGAAAATGTTCGCCGGAAACTTGATAAACGACCGGCTGAGCAGCGACGACCGGAACGGACAGTCCTAGGGGTAATTGCGATCGAGTCAAACCAAACGTTTCCCAAGAAACTGGCTGGCGATCCATTTGTTGCGGGAGCACGACAAATCGATCCAGTTGTTCGGCCTTGAGCGGCAATATGTCAGGTACCCGCAATCGGTCGCCAGCGGACAGCGCCATGCGCCCGCGGATTTTCAATACGAGCTTTCCTGCAATCGGCTGGGGAGGAACCACCAACAACTGCCGGCGCGTCTCGCCGATGACTGGAATAACCTTGACGGCCATCTGCGGTTCGACACGAAAGGGTTCAGACCACTGGGCAGGAATATCAAACTGTATGGAATCGACCAGCCCGCTGCTGACGTCCATGTGATATTCCAGCTCGGCTACCCAACGGTCGGCATCGCGTTGGAGCGACGTAATCTCCACGGCACGCGTCTGGGGGACGTTCGGCAAGACTTTGACGGTAACCGTCGACGAAGGATCCTCAAGCAGAAAAGAACCCACTCTCGCCCCGAATTCGCTCCTCGATTCCGTCTCGACGGGATCGGTTTTGGTGACACCGGGTGTTGCCTGAAGCTCGACCAGTACCGGCGGCTGTCGAAACAGATTCAATCGATTGCTCTTGATCTCGGCCCCTGATAGTTGGAGCCGCGGGACGGCAACCTCATCGATGAGAGGTGACTGGAAATGACCTCGCACGTTTAGCAGTTGTCGCCCGGTAATCGGAGCCGCGAGGAAAATCGTGGTCTGTCCATTCTGATCAGTCGACCAACGCGATACGCGCTGGACGTCGTCGTCGAGCATCGAGACGCTATCCAATACCAGGCCGGGCGGCCTTTGCAAGCCTAATTGAAACAGGTAGCCCCGCGAAATCGTGAGTATCGCGTCGAACTCTAGCAGAGATGAGGTTCGGCCAGGGCTGAACGCCAAGGTCTGATCGACCGTGGTATGCGGCTCATTCGGTTGAGTCGCCAGCACCCACATTGGTTCTCCTCGGGGGATGCTATAGGTGGCCTGAGGCCGAGAATCGGCGTCACCCCAGGCGATTAGAAACTCTGGAATCGCCAGAGGCTTCGAATCTTCGCCGGCCTGGTCTTTTGGCTGCAGAGCCGGATCGACTGAGTAAGCCAGCCAGCGTTTAGTGGCGCGCGCGCCGCTGGATTCCAAACGAGGCAGACGCAGATTGCCGACCCCGGACGTGCCGGTCAGCAAGAAGGAAACATCGATGACCACCTGATCGGAGGCCGTCCGCGACAATTCCAGATCGATTCGCTGGGGATCGCCAGGGAGGGTGTGAACCGCCGCAATTGGAGATTGTGCGTCGGTCGACGGCAGCAGGCGTAGACGTGGATCGGCAATCAAGCGAATCTGGCGCACACGCCCTTCGAGAACGCGATACTTGAATCGGGCTTGCAGCACCGTCGTGCCTGGTCGGACTTTGACCCAAATCAATTCTTCAACTTCCAAATTCGGCGCGGCCGTATCGGTGCCACTGGCCGAATTCCAACGCACTGCCAGGCGGTTGCACGCTCCCAATTGGGCCGTGAGTTGCTGGCTGTCTTTGTGCGCGTGGATTTGGCCACGAGCCGTGGGAAGCTCGATGTTCGGCATGTCCGCGGGAAGCGTGAGCTCTAACGAGGCATTTGCCAACGGTGGAATCATCAGATCGAAACCAGTGGGTGTGAGGTTTTGAGGTGGCGGTTGCAAATCCAACTCGAGCCGATATCGTTGGTTCGTGGAGACCTTGATCAACAGCGCATCACCGGCAGTGTTCCATGTGACAGGAATTGCTCGACCGTCGAGTCTGGCGGCAAGAACAGGGCTCGTCACCTCGCGCGGAAAGGGAAAGGCGATTTCGGCGTTCGCATGAAACACTTGCAGGTCAAAGCTGGCCCTCAAATGCAATAGCCCTAGCCGTTTGCTGACTGGATCACGAGAGAGTGTGCCCTGATATAGCGCTCTGGTAATGAGCGAGCCCTTGGGCTGGCCATTGGCAACAGCGGCCTGGCGATACAGCTCCGAGAAAAACTCCTTGGGAATGTAGTAGTTAGCACCGATCGGTTGTTGCTGTTCGTCGGTTGGCACGATTACTTCGAGCCGTTTTGCCGCCCTCGGCTCGCCGTCCAGTGCTCGCTTTTTTTCTTTTTCCCCCGTCGAAGCTGGACGAAGCACCAGGGGTGGGTCGGCGGCATCGAGAGTCGACGAGGGTAGCTGGCCGATGGGCTCGGCAGCCAGACAGGCCGTGGCAGCGAGCAACATTGCTGCTATAAACAGCAACACGGCCGATGGCTGCGAGATTGCGGGTCGCGTGCGGGTGCTGCGAGACCGTTCGCTGGCGCCCACAGGACGTCTGGGAAACCGAATCGTGCGCCATGCCAGACCAAGCAAGCCCGCGAGAAACGCGGCGCTTGACAAGGGCACATAAGCGACAGGTAGCACCATCGAAACGGCTCCTGCCAGCGAACAAACGAGCACGATCTCAATTGGCCGCCTGGTCGTCCAGATACCGAACGCTGCCACGGCCAAAAAGATTGCCCAGGCCAGCGCGTGCAACGTGGATGCGTTGACCACCCGAACTCGCGGCGAGCTTTGTTCCGAGAAGTGCAGGGTGTACAGGCCCCACCCCCTGGCTTCGTCGATTTCAGGGCTCACGAATGCACTGTCTGACCAAGGCAAACGTGCTGGCGACGGCGCCGCGCGCCAAATCGACGTTGGCTTGAATCGTGACCAGCCGTTAGCCTGCTGGGCACGCTCGAACTCGTCGGCCAACGGCCCGGGTGAGACTTGGAAACAAACTCCCTGATCTTGTCCCGAGAATTGACGAGCGTAAGACGCCGCACTCGAAGCACTCGTGACGGCGATCACGTTCGGTTGTGCGAGGAGCACAAGATTGGCTTGCTTCAGTAGCGCGAGTCCTCGTTCGAGGGCCGATTTGCCGGGTTGAAATCGCACTCGCGTTTCTGGGCTCATTCCGAGCCAGGCGAGGCTTTCCAGGTCGATCAGTACCATTCGCCTCGATTGGACCTCGGCGTTGCTGGCAAGCGTCAGAAGTTGACCCCAGGTCAGTTCGCTTTCTCCTTCGCCGGCGAGATAATCCGCCATGAATGTTCCCAGGTTTTGCGCGAACTGCTCGCCGGCCTTGCGAGCCACTTGCGTGTCTGACGGGCCGCCCACGGTTTGTCGCCAATCGCGAGCCCCCAGGGGGTTGAAGATCTTCGCGCGTGGCCCCCTTCCCAAGAGCCCAAATAGCCGTTGGGACAACGTCACTGGTGCCACCGCGTCGATCGGATATCGGCTTTCCGCATCCACGATTTCATAGCCCGGGGGCAGCCAAAGTGACCATTGACGCGTCAATGTGGGGATATCGATCTGCGGGAAAGGAGGTTCGCGCAATGCCGCCAAACGTGGGAGGGGGTCTGCGGTGGCATAGTACAGCGAAAGGGTGGCGAAACAGCGGCCGGCAGGCAGATCGATCGAGAAGCCTTTCTCGTTCGAGGATTTAAGCACTAGAGGAAAACGCTGTCCGTCCACCCACACTGTTTGCAATTGTGCGTCATCAGGAAGCGAAATCCTAACCTGCTGGCGACCTGCCGTCTGGAGGCGAAGTGTCGCCCAATGAACACACGCACCGTCGACGGCCTGTTTGGAATCAAGGTGACTGGACCAGACCCATGCTCCCGACTCGGCCTGAGATGGCGGTGCGGGTGCGATGCTGATGGCGGGCTCGACGCCAAACTCATCTCGCGAAGGCTGATAGTGATAGGTTGCGCGGACGGTCTGATATCGGTCCGCATCCAACAGTTCAGCCGGGACAGTGTTTAGCCGGCGGTTCTTGATGACCAGGCCAGACTCGCCCAGGGCGCGAATCGTCAAGGTTCCGCGTTGCGAGGCCGCCTCGGCCACGGATGCCAAAGCCAGAGGTGTTTCGTTTTGCAAAGCCAGCGAGCGAATGGCTCGCAATTCGAAAGGGCCCGGTCGAGTGAGGTGCAAGCTGAGCTCCCACACTTCTCCACCACCGGGCAGGCCGGACTGCGCTTGCTCGGCGGCGGAAACCTTCCTGGCAGAGAATTGTCCTGAAGACCCTCCTGCCAGGCTCCATTCCAGGGGCACGTCGCGCGCTTGAGAGAACTGGACCAATAGGCGTTCAACGCGAGCTGCCGCCTCCGGCGTACATTGAATGGAGTAAGTTTCGGTAACGACGTTTTTCAATACGGCGGCATCCAGCCGAAGATCAGCCGTGTAGGTCGGTTTGCGCCGCTGGAGTGTCACGGTAGATTGGGCAAACGTTGAATCCTCGAAGAACAGCATTCCCGTGGGCGGCTGAACAAACAGCTTCACTTCCGACGGGCTCAAATCGAGTTTTCCGCTGCGCTGGGTTTCCGAAGAACCCGACCAGCGCAGTTCCGAGCCGTCGGTCGCTCGCACGCTGATCAGTCGGGTGCCAGATTTGACTTGCGACAGATTGAGCATCTGAAATCGTGGTGCGTCAAACGTTGGCGTGGATGGAATCACGCAATGCCCGTGTACCAGGATTCTCGCGGAATGGCCATCGGAGATTCCGGTTAGCAAGCGCAGACTCAATTGGGT
Organism: Planctomycetia bacterium; assembly: GCA_043749935.1. Classification (GTDB taxonomy): domain Bacteria; phylum Planctomycetota; class Planctomycetia; order Pirellulales; family PALSA-1355; genus PALSA-1355. The sequence continues at coordinate 4,873 of JAYVCO010000343.1, read as the reverse complement.
CGGACCGTCGGGCGTTTCATCGAGTTCCCAGTCGGCCAGCCGGGTGGAGCCTAGCGCTTCGACGCCATCAACGATCCACCCCGGGGATACGTCGGCTTGAGCAACGAACCGTTCACCGCGAGTCAAGCTGAACTCTACTGCACAGCGACTCGTGATTTCATTGGAGGCGATCTCAACAAGCGTTCCAGTATCAACCTTTAGCGGTTCGCGCCTTTGGACTAGTACGACGTGAATTGCCGCGTTGGGTCGAAAGTATTGCACTTCGATCGACTCTCCCGTCGCCGGGGCCGGTAGCGCGGTGGTTCGCGATTGCCGGCAGCCTTCGGTGGTGAACTGCTCGAGCACAAGCGAGTCGGGGATCAATAATTCGGCGGTGCCTTCTTGCCATGCCATTGCTTCCGGTCGAATTGCCGGCAGCCGCCAGGCCTTGTCGATCGTCAAGGGAGCCAGCGCCGAAAGCTGCAGCACGCGTCCGGTGCCGGCAATCGGCTCCGGCAATTGCAGCACGATGTGCGACATGTGAGTTTCAGCATCATCCGTGACGGACCAGGGGACGTCGAGCTCGCCGTACCGCGCGCGGACCAAACGCAACGTAGGATCCAGATCCACGGCAATCCGTTGCAGAGGTTCGCCGTGAATGTCGAGTTTTAGTTGCGCGGCGACGTTGATTCCACGCGAGGAAAAGTTGTAGGTCATTGACTGTCGAAGCAATGTGAGCGGTCGGCGTTCGCGTGCGCCTTCCTCCGGCACGATCCGCAGATTGAACCGATTGTGGCCTCCGAGCACGATCGTCCAGCGAATCGTTTGTGGCGTGTTGCCAGTGGATTTGGAGACGATTCCCTGGTCGCATAGGATCTCGACATTGCTGGGCGTTTCGAGCGTGAATGTGGCCATCGGGCAATTGGGCAGTTCGACAGGAAAGCTGACCGCTCCGGTCGCCGTCCGCTCGCCACGCAATGACCACTGGCAGTGCAGTTGCGAACCTTCCACCAACACCGCCACGGAATCCGCGAGTCCCGCGCCAAGAATGGTTGGTTTTGAATTCTGATCGAGCCATATAGCTCCGCTGAGGGCCAAGCTGCAAGGATCCAGCGGGACCAAAGCGGCAGAATCCGAGTTACGGATAAAGTGGAGCTCGCTGCTTCCGACCAGCAGATCCTCTCCGACCAGTTGCGCAACGTGTGCGGCCTGACTGATCGCTGCCGGCTGGGCACCCGGCGCACCCGTTTTACGAGCCTGCACGACTTCCAGGAGTCGTGCGAACTCAGATTTGTCGATTGGCAGGAAACCCTTGGACCAGGCGCGATTTGCAATTTCGTCGGCAGGGATGTAGACGCGGTGAAACTCCGGAAGTGGTTTCTTGGACTCTCCTGCAGCCGGCATATTTTGCGCGGTTGCGCGATGGGAACAACCCAACAGCAACACGGCGATCGCCAGTGCTCGGATTCGCACGTACTCCATGCCTATCATTCACCTTCCGGAGCGGAGGTCGAGACCAGCGGATTGGTGCTGGCGGGCTGAGAACCGGTACCCGGAGCGCGCTGATACATTTCAGTGGCACTACGTTCAATCGCTCTCGAGCTGCCACGTACGGCGATCGTCGAGGGCACTGGTCGAACGGACGTGCGCGCCATGACGGCCGCCATGATGGCCAAAGCGACCCCTAAACTCGCGGCCTGGGCAAGTAGCAATGCCGTATCGGGATCGATCAAGCTTCCTGAGGCCACGAGCACCGCTAGTGCAAACAACACCGCCGGATGACGCGCGGCCGGAAAATAAATCAAGAGTAACCCGCCGGCCAGCAAGGGAAACGAGGCGAAGAACACGAGACGCGCGCGGCTGATCGAATAAACCTCAAGCGGTCCGACCACACCGGCCGTGCTGAACAGATATCGATTCGTTGCGTTGAGCCGTGCCTGCTCGCGTGTGGCCAGTTGTTCGGGTGTTTCGCCACTTTTTAGTGCGCCGTTCGCCTGGGACGATGATCCGAGCAAGGCTTCCAGCTCGTGCTGTTCCAGCGACGGTTTCCGTTGCCAGTACAGGTTCTTCCAGACCCAAGTGCTTTCGCTGGAAAAATGCGGCGGGGCAGACAATAAGTGCTCGTTGGCTGGCAAAATAACTTGCCAATACAACTGCTGGACCCAATTGGCCGACTTGATTTGTGGTCCCATTAGCGAGATTTGCCCCGGCAGCTGGTGTTCCATGAAGTGATATCGAAGTTCGAGCAAGTGCTCGCCACGACTACTGCCCGCGAGACCGACAACCAGATCGCGCTGTTGATCCAATTGGGGCTTCACCCCACGAGAGTCGACCTCCAACTCCAAAGAAGCAAGATCCGCGCCAGGAGGCAGTGACAATTTCAAACTCGGCTCGGACGTTGTGAATCGGTAGATCGCCCGATCCTGGCGCTGTCCGTCGCTCAGGCGGGTCTGAATCCATGCCTTCTCGATGGTCGTCGAGTTTTCGATGTGCCGCTCTTTGGAGCTCAGGGCCAGCACGATATCGCTGAGGGCGCGCCGAGCCATGAGCGCCAACCCGTTGGTGTCGGATGTCCGTCGATTACGTGGGTCTTCGACCCAGGGCCCTTTGGGGTAGCTGACCGAAATCCCGGACTTGGGTGCGACAACAAGTTCGCTGGAAGTGACTTGCCCCTCGCCCGGAATCACTAAGGGCACGGTCACCAAAGTATTGGTCTGTGTCGAGAGTTTTTCGTGAGGCAGGACATAATTGACTTGCAACTCGCAACGGCCAATCCGGGGTGCGGGCAGAGCGAAACGAACCGGCACGACGTCCGCCGAATCTCCTTCCACTCGCTCGCGGAGTGCGGTGGGCAGCAACTTTTGGCCGTCCAGCGTAACGTTCAGGCGGTCGGGCCGAATGGCACGCGGCACACCCAACGTCAGATGGTCCGCGGGCTGATAGGAAATCTGCAACGAGACTCGTTCGTCAACTCGGGTTTCCCGGTCGTCGACTTCCAATTGCAGGGTCGTCGTCGCGGAGACAGCTTGCTCGTGGGTTTTGGCCGAAGCCACGAACTTCGCCGCATTTCCTTCAGTTAGAAAGTAAAGAGGATCTTGCTGCCGCTCTGGAAGCTGTTTGAATTGCGGACGCAGGGCCTGAGGAACGAGTCCCGTGGTCTGGTCGGGCTGCACCACCAATTCGATGTTGTCTGCGGCGAGTACGGCTACAATCGCGGGGGCGATCACTTCGCCGAGCGGGCGGGGTAATTCCAAGCTCAGGCTGCCATTCTGGCCCGATATCTTTTGGTGGGCCTCAATGGTCAGTTCCAGCTCGCCCGACGATGGCTGCAGCAGCGGAATGACAAAAGGGGTCGTCTGATCCGTAACCGCCGCATTCACATCGACCAGACTGGCAGGACCGACGGTATCCACCTCCCAGCCGGGCATTTCGATTTCAAGCGCGCGAACTTTAGCGCCACGAATCGTATATTTCAACTTACCGCGTAATTGCGCTTGATCGCTGCCAACGAGAAGCAGGTATTCGCCCTCGGCGCGAACACGCGTCTTTTGCGGCACGACGCGCGCCGTTAGCGAATACGGCTGGACGAAATACTCGAAGCCGGCCCGAACCTCGTCGCGCGGCAACGGACCGGCGAATTCATCCACTGGCCGAACGTGGTTGGACTGTCCCCACAAGACCTGCCAATTACCTTGAACTTGAACGGCAACCGTCCCCCATTGGCGAACGGCTCCGGCGACCTCGAAGCCCGCCAGTTCGAGCATTTCCTCAGCCTGTTGCGGATTGTGTGCCCGTTCGGTCACTAGCCGGATTTCCACGGGCCCCGCCGTTTTCTTGTCCAGCTTCACTTCATACAGCTTGCCGCGTGAGGCCTCGGCATCTACGGCAATCAACGAAGCGCCAGGCTGCGGAGTGCCGACATAGTCGGCCCCTGGAGGAAGACGCACTTGAAACTGGTCGAATTCTCCGCCAAAGCTCCGCACGTTTAGCTTGGCTTCGGTGTTCACACTTCTTCCGTTGATGCGAATCAACAAGTTGCCCGATGCTTCCAGAATCGTGGGCAAATTGGCTACCTGGCTGGCCGCTGCGTGCCATGCCACGTCGCATTCGCTATCCAATCCCATCACCTTCAACTCGGTCCTGCCCCCATCGAGTTTGCGGATCGATTCCAAGGTGCTGCCTTCGGAGACTTTGGCGACCGCGTTTTCCAATGGCACCTGGAGTTGGAGGGTCGAGACGGCCACTCGCGGAACGTTGAGCCGCAGATGGGCCTCGGGACCAATCTGTGAAACCTTGGCCAGCAGTTTGAGCGTGAGTTGGTGCGGCTTGTCCGGCTCTCCTCGCAACCAACTGACGTAACCGTCGCCATCGGGTTCGAATTGCAAAAAGTGTTTGCCGGGCCCTTCGTAGCTGGGCAACTCCTTCAACACCGCGCCATCGAGGCGCAATGGTACTCGCACCCAACCCGTCTTGTGCAACGTCACGCTGAACCGCGCAAGAAGTTCGACGTGGTCGCCCGCCGCGGAACCGGTTAGCGTCAAGTGATCAATCGTGAAATCAGGCTGCTGATTCTGTTGATTGAGTTGGTACTTGAGTTTGAAAAGATCGATGAACTCTTCCAGCGTGAAGCCCAGCACGGCCTGTAGCTTCCCATCCTTGTCTTTGAAGTAGTAGACCGGAGGGCCGACTTCACCTGGCAGCGCCGAAGGCTCGGCCGCCGGTGCGGCCGGCGCGGTTGACTCCTGCGAGGCGGCAACTTCTTGAGCATGGACCGCCGGGTTCGCGAGAAATAGCAGCCAAATCGCGACCCAGGTGGATGAAGCGTATCTGGATTGCCAGAATCGCTGTCCCATGGCAAGTAGCCCCTGAGCTGCCGGCTCATGCTCCGAAAGCA
>JAYVCO010000342.1:0-2327 GCA_043749935.1 Planctomycetia bacterium | reverse complement strand
ATACGCTCAGCGGTCTGCGCGATCGGCTTCGATTCATTTTCGATTCCGCGAATTATCGCGTCTTGCTCATCCAAGTTGGGCAGCGGAACGCGAAAGCGTCCGATAGTCGTCTTGTTGGTGGATGCAAGGTTAGTGGTTTGCTTTGCCGTCTGCAAAAAGTAGCGTTTTGCATAATGCGATTCGAGAAGTGCCGAAAGAAAACTGGAGCGTAGTCTGGCACTGCTCGGTCGCACTGCAAATACGTGGTTTTGATGGATGCAATTGTCAATTTCTCCGCCCCAGACGCAGCCACGTCCCAACTTGTCGGGATCGCCACCTTCCGTCATCAGCACATCGCCAGTCCGCAACATCGAGCGGTTTGCCTCTGCCTTGGGAAGAAGTAATTTCTTCACAGTTTCAAGAGCCAGACGACCTGCTTGGACGTTGGCAACACGTAGATATGCATACTCCGCCAACTGCTGGTTGGCATAAACCTTTCCCAAGGTGATGCCCGACTGAATTTTAGCGAGTGTTTTTAAGGCCACGACGTCCCAATGCGCGGGGATTTCGTCTAGCCAGAGAATGTTGGAATCCTTGAGCACCTCATTGGGCTTAAGTCCGCGTGTGACAGCACGCTGAATGATGGCCTGCTTCTGCTCGTTCAGCAGCGCAATGGTCTTGCGCTTGGCCCGGATCGCCTTGTCCAGTTGCCGCGTCGCGTGATCGAGGTAGTGGACGATTGCGGCTTGTTCCTGCACAGGCGGCAAGAGTGCCTCAATGCATTTGAGATCATCGGAGTAGAGCCGCAATCGGCTTTCGACCACACCGGTTGAAGCCAGTTTGATGCGGCCCTTGTACGCAGGCAATCGGAGCAATTCGTGGCAATACCACGGCAAAACCATCCGATTGAAGCGGTATACACAGTACGCGGGACTGGCTATTCCTTCATGTCGGGAAACGCCGAGGCTTCCATTCCACGCCAGCATGATGTTCACGACCAAGTCGTTGATATTGACTTTCTTGTAGCCGACCAGCGAGGCCGCTCTTGTGTTCGGTGCGTCTGATCCTTCGGCTGACAGGCGTTGCGTCACGCCGGTGTATTGCGACACCCGAAGCAATTGTTCTTTCCCCGAAGTCGAGCGTTGATCCACTTCATGCAGCAAGAATTTCAATCTGCGAATTTCCCAATGCGCCGGCATCTGCCCCAGCCACGCCAACCCCGAATCCCTGTACGCCGGATACGGCCTCAACCCTTCGATCACGCCGTCTCCCCCAGCCTCAGCAATTCATCCAGCAACCCGTCGGCCTCCTTTTCCACCGCCAGGATGTCGGCCCGAATCTCTTCCAAGGTGCGCAATGGCTTGGGCTTGTAGAAATGCCGCGTGAAGCTGACTTCGTAGCCCACCTTGGTCTTGCCCGCGTCGACCCACGCGTCGGGCGTGTACGGCAGCACTTCGCGGCGAATGAAGGCGTCGATGCCGCCTGCTTCGAGCAGCGGCACCTGCTCGGTGTCACGCAGGTCGGGATCGGGCTCGTACTCGACGACGGCGCCGCTGTCGCGCGAGCCGATGGCGTACAGGCCGTGCAGCGGATCGGCACCCACCTTGCCCGGCCGGTACGCCTTGGCGATCACCGGCGGGGCGTCGTCCTCGCGCCAGCTCACGGCCTTGTAAATCAGCTTCAGGTCGGCGGCGCCGACCTTGCGGCGCGCGGCGTCGAGCGCCGTCTCGACCTGTTCGCGGAACACGTTGTGGTCGGCGAACAGCTCGCCGCCGAGCGCTTCGCGCAGCAGCGTGGCGGTTTCAACCAGCACAGCGTCGCGCGCCCAAGTGGCGGGGTCGAGCAGCTTCTTCCTGCGTTTCTCGGGCAGGCCCTTGGCGGGCGCCGCCTCGTCTTCGCCGCCACCGTCGTCTTCGTCGCCCCACTCGGCCAGCCGCGTTTCCAGGATCTTCGAAATGCTGCGGAAGTCGCCGACGAGCGCATTGCCGAATTCCTCGTACAGCGTGGCGCGGATGTCAGCGTCACCCGAGGCGAAGCGCAGCGACTCGATGGCCGGCACCGTGAGCCGGCTGACCAGCCGAAGCGGGCGTTCGACCGTCACCTTCCAGTAGCCGAAGGCCTCGTTGGCGAACACCTTGGATTGTTCGGTGTCCGCGAAATCGAGGTACACCCGGCCGATGCGGGCGATGTCGTCTTCGCCCAGCTCGCAGTTTTTCTTGCCCAGGTTCTTGCGCAGCGGCTTGAACCACTGCGTGGCGTCGATCAACTGCACCTTGCCGCGGCGGTGCTCGGCCTTGCGGTTGCCCAGCACCCACACGTAGGTGGCGATGCCGGTGTTGTAGAACAGG
>JAYVCO010000341.1:0-8006 GCA_043749935.1 Planctomycetia bacterium | reverse complement strand
AGCACCTTTTTGAGCGCCGCGACCTGCTCGCGGATAAGGATGGAATGTGGATGAATTTCGCTGTAATTCACCAGCGTTTCCTTTTCGCGCATTTGGAGGGTAAACAGTTGCTCACGCATGGCGGCAACCGTCGAATGCGGCATCCCGATGGTCTCGCTGGCCGTAATTTTCTCGGGGATTCTCTTGAGCGCACCTTGGCCGGCTTGCATTTCCGCCAGGACCGCCGTCAGGCCGGCCTCGATCGCCAGCAGCTTGGTTTCCAATTCGGATACTTGCTGCATCTTTAGCATGCGCTGGTCTTCCACACTGGCGATTCCACAGCGGCTCTTTTCTTCCAGTAGCTGCTGCTCGAGCTTTGCCAGTGTTTCGCTTGCCTGTTTGCTCTGGGCCCTGAAAAACTCGTGCGAACCTTGAATCCGGTTTACCCGGCCGTGCATTTCGCGAGCTTGATCGATGACGGACGTCACAATGTCGCGGGCCAGTTCCGGGCTCCCGGCATCGTACGAGATGTTGATGACGTTCGATTTCTTCACGGCAGTGATCTTCAAATTGTTGGCCAGACGCTTGACTGCGGCGTCCTCAAGGCTGTACATCGGTGATAGACTCAGCATCGAAAACATCCCGGCCATTTGCACATCCATTTCCGGGCTGCCGTTGTCGAGAACCACTTGCTCTCCGACCGCGGCCACGACGTTCGACAAAATAACGCGGCTCTTGAGCAACTCGAAGATCGAATTGATTTCGTTCTCGCGAGTTTCATTGACCATCACCACTTGCCCGGTCGTGGCCGTGGGATCCAACGAGACGCTCTCTCGACCAAGCCGCACGAACAGCTTGGCTTCGGAAGTGTATGTTTTCTGACTCAGAACCGTGACGGCAATAGTGACCAGCATGATGCCGCTAAAGGTCCACATCATGGGACGCCTGTGCTGTACCAGAACCTGGTACAAATCCAAAATGGTCGGTGCTTTCGAGTTGTTGTACATGGTAAACCAGCCTTCTTAAAAAATTCCCAACAGGGACGGACTACCGGAAACGCTACTAATTGGCCATCGAAAGATTGACATCATCCGCCTGCATGACAAACTCCTCGGCGGCAACGCGCCCAACCTGGCCTCCGCCAATCAGACGCTCATAGAACTCCTCGTGTCGCGCAACCATGCGTTCCAGCGTAAACAGCTTTTCGACCCGCGCGCGTCCCTGCTTTCCCAACAATTGCCTCCGCGCGGGATCCGCGGCGAGATCCTCAATCGCGCGGGCCAAGGCGTCGGAATCGGCCGGCGGCACGAGGATGCCCGTGCGGCCTTCCTCAACCACTTCGGGCAAGCCTTCAATGCGTGAAGCAATGACCGGTTTGCCCACGGCCATGGCTTCGGCAGCAGAAAGCCCGAACGCTTCCCAGAGCGACGGCATCGCCAGGATGTCGATTTGCGACAGAAACCGGGCAACATCTCGTTTCCAGCCGACAAACTCGACAACATCCGCCACTTGCAACCGCGCAGCAAGTCGCTCGAGTTCGCCACGCAAAGTGCCATCCCCCGCGATCAGAAATCGCACGTTCAGGTTGCGCCCGCGAACGGCGGCCGCCGCGCGAATCAAGTACGCGGCGCCTTTTTGTTTTTCCAGCCGACCTAGAAAACCTACCGTCACAACCCCTTGGTCTAACGCGGAAGCCTGGCGTTCGGCCGGCGAGCCAATCTCGGCATGACAGTCGAAGCGGGCCAGATCGATGCCATTCGAGATCAGCACGACTTTCTCGGCATTGAAAATCCCTTGGGCAATGCCCCGATTAACCATCGCTTGTGAACCGGCGATGTACCAGTCCGTCAAGCGGTCCAGCTTGCGCTCGACGAGCACGGCGGCCCTGCGCGAAAATCCGGATCGCAAGGCATGTCCGGCAAAGGCATGCAGCATGTGTACGACCGGCGTGCGGGTAAACATTCTGGCCGCAACGCGGCCAACTGCTCCGGCAACAGAGGTATGCGTGTGGATAACATCGAATGATTCACGCTTCAAAATACCGGCCAATTGGCGGAAGGCGCCAAAGTTTCGTTTAAAACCTCCATAGTGATCCAGAGCCAGCGGTAGCACGCGAACGCCGGCGTGTTCGAACTGCTGTCGCATCGGGCTCGAGTCGGACATCGCCACGGTTGACTCGAATCGGCGCGGATCACAACCCCTGGCCAGTGACAAGATATGCTCACCGGCACCGCCATGCGCCATTCCGACAATGTGCAAGACCTTCATTGCAATAGGCCCTTTACGGCTATCAGGTTCTGATTCATGTTGCGACTCATTGACTGTCGGCTTCGCGCAGCACTTGCCAGGTCGCGCGAGCCGTGTTTTCCCAAGTAAACGACTTGGCCCGTTCGAGCCCTTGCGTGGCCAGACTTTCTCGCAGCACCCGGTCGGTCAGCAATTGATGCAGGCCTTCGGCCATCGCCTCGATGCTATAGGGGTCGACCAAGAGCGCCGCGTTGCCGGCCACTTCCGGCATGGAGGTCACATTCGAAGTCATCACCGGAGTGCGACAGGCCATCGCCTCGAGCACTGGTAAGCCGAATCCCTCATACAACGAAGGAAATGCAAATACCTCCGCGCCACCGTAGACCGCGGGCAGATGCTCGTCGGCGACGTAGCCGGCCACCACGACCGACGAGGGGAGTTGGCCCAGTCGCGCATCTCGAAATACGTGATCCGCCGCCCCCACTAGCACCAGCGACAAGTCTGGATGCGCGGGACTCACCATCTTCCAGGCTTCCAACAGCCGCGGCAGATTCTTGCGGGCCGCCAGATTCCCGACGTACAAGACATACCGCGGCGGCAAGCCCAATGCGCTGCGAGTCTGGGCGATGACGTCGGCGGGCAAGGGACGAAAACACGCGTCAACGCCTTGCGGAATCACGACGATCTTTTCCGGCGCGACTTGGCAAAAATCGATCAAGCGATGGCAGGAAAACTTCGAGACCGTGATGATGCGCCGGATGCGCCGAGCCAGCTTGGGCACGAGCCAGTGGTACCAGGCCGCAAACTTTCGTGAAAAGCCCTCGGGATGATCATAAAATGCGCAGTCGTGGATCGTCACGACTTGCTTTGTCACGGCCAGCGGGCCAGTGTTGCACGGTGACCAGAGCAGATCGCGGCCAATTCTGGCCGGCAGAATGCTTTGCTCCCACAGATGTCCACGCAGGCCGCGCGCTGGATTGCGCGGCGCCACGATACTGGCCAATCGCGCGTCGCGCGCCATGACCTCGCGCGCATACCGCTGCACGCCGGTAACCCGCTGAGTCATGAATCGGCCATTAATTGTCACGCACATGTTGCTACCTGCCTCTTGGGCTTCATCGATGTGGAACTCGATGGAGCCACTTCGTCGCGGGACCAAAACACCAGATATACGTACAGCGGATACGTCGCGAATAGCGGATCGAACATGTCACGCATCATCCACGTGGATAGAAGCGCAGCGACAGCGATAGCCAGCGTGCTGCCAGTCCGCCAGGCAGTCGCGAGCATATCGCGCCACAATGCCTGCATGACCCAAATCCAAAGTGTCAAACCAATCAAGCCAGTTTGCACGGCGACCGCCAAGAAACCGTTATCGACCAGCACCTCCTGCTGTTCATCCGAATCGAATTGCGCCATCCCAGTTCCCAAGAACAACGACTCGTCATTGCGGTACAACCACTTGTCTAGCGCCGAGTTCCACGCCTCTTGCCGCTCGGCCAATGTTCCGGAAGACATCACTCCTTCCTCTTGCGAAGGGCCGAACAGCGCGCCCCCGCTCGCCAGTGCGATGCCAAAGGCCAGGTACGCCCAGGGAAGCCAGCGACTGAAGTTCCAGCGGAAAGAAATCGCCACCGCGGCCGCGGCCGCACCGCCGAACTCCAAGTAAGCGCCCCGCCTTAGTGTCGCGTAGCAGGCGGCAGCTGAAAGCGCGAACAGAAGCACATACCAAGCGACGTGACGGCGTCGGCTGGCGCACGCATGCGCTACGAGCAGTGCGCCGAAAAACGCCATTCCCTGTCCGCATTCCAAGACACCACGAAACAGAGAGAAAGCGCGCGTGCGGCCAAAAAAATGAGCGGCGGGAATCTTCCACGATTCGTCCTCCGAAGACGTGGGTAGCAACGGGTCATCCGCGATGTATTGAGCTAGCGCCACCGCGATGAGCGGCAGCAGTAGCAGCATCAAGCGGAAGTTCATTTGCCGACTCGATAGTTGTGGCGCGAGCAAGGCAGCCCCAGGAATCGCCAGGAAAAACAAGAAGTACTTATTGAATCCCAACAAGACTGCCTCGGGCGTCAATCCGCTGGCAAATATCAGCCAAGCCAAGTCCACCGCCAGGTAACAGGTGAAAATGCACGCAGGCAGTGTGCAGTGGCGCAAGGCGATGCGCCCGCGCTGCATCCAGAGGGCGACACCCGACAACCCTAGGATCGCGACGACCAACAGCAGCTTGGGAGCTCCGTTGGGCACCAGAATGCGTCCGCCGAAAACGGCCAACTGGCTCTGCAAGTACAAGCCCGCTACCAACTGCAGAATGACTGCCCAGAAAAGCAATTCGCCTAACGCGCGCAGAGCGTACGCTTGGAGCAGCGTCGGCTCGAGGCGGCGGACATCAGTCATAGTTGCGGCGGTAGACATTACTCAATAGTGGCCCGGATCGGTTTCATTCTCAGTTCGCTACGCTTTCGTAAACGCGCAAATAGTTCTCAACCGTGCGATCAAACGTGTATGTTTCGGATTTCACTTGGCAGGATCGCGACATCCGTTCGTGCAGCTCCCGATCGTCCGCCAGTCGCGTGACGTACTTGCGCAGTCGTTCGCCATCCGCCGGCTCGAACAGAAAACCGCTGCGTCCGTGTTCGACGACCTCCGGAATTCCGCCCACGGCGGAAGCCACGATTGGCACACCGGCACTGAGCGCCTCGCCCAATACCAATGGGCACGGCTCGTTCCACAACGAGGGCACGACGAGCACGTCGACCCCAGCCAAAAACCTGGTCGGATCAACGCGACCCACGAACTGCACGCCTTTGGGTTCATACCGGCTCTTCAGCATGTTTTCGTAAGCCGCTTCACCTGAGCCCGCAATCAGCAGTTCGCACTGCTGTGGGATCGAGGGAATCAGGGCCTCGACCATGGACTCGATACCTTTGGGTCCGGCCAACCGTCCCAGGTATCCGACTCGCAAGGTCTTGGTTTTCATGGCCCGCGTGGCGTTGCGACGCTCGTCGCCGGGATCGCCGTTGTGAATCACGTGCTTCGTGGCCTGTGTGAAATAACCGGCGCGCAAGTGCCGTTCCAGCACGAACCGGCTGCAGCCGACAACCGCATCCACGGATTGAGAGTTTGCTCGATTCGGCCACGACAACAACCGACAACTGACACATTGGCTGGCGCAGTTAGTGTTCGTTTGGCGTTTGAGCATGGTTGTGGCTGGGCACAACAGGGCGTAGTCGTGGATCGTATGAACCAATGGAATGCGGCGCGCACGGATCGACTTCCAAACCGTGGAGGTCAATCCAGAAAGATTGTGCGTGTGGACCAGGTCCGGTTTCTCTCGTTCGAGCAACGCGCCGATATCCCTCGCGCTTCCACGACCAAACGAGTTGCGCAGATGCCACACGGCCTTGCGCCATCGCGATGGTTTGGCACCCTCGTACGGCCAGTAGGCGTTGCGCAACTTGAACTCGTGCACTTCCAGATTCTCGTCCCCGTGGCGCTTGGGCGTGGGGCTAAGGCAGGCGACGATCACCCGATGTTCTCGCTCGACCAAATCAGCGGCAAGCCGCTCCAAGAACACTTCGGCTCCACCGCATTTGCGGGGCGTGAAGAGCGTATTGATTTGCAATATCTTCATGTCGATGTCGTCCGACCTTTAGTGCCGCGATAAAAAGGGCCTTAGCGCTGGATGGGTCCAAACGCCGACCAGATTTCTTGCCAGCAACCATTGGGTAATGCTGTGAACCGTGATCGTGCTGGCCGAAGCAGTTGCCAGGCCAACCAAGCCGAAATTCATGGCCGCCCAAGTCCCCACCGTTGCCAGTGTGAACGCCGAGACCAGATTGACGGCCAAGGAATTCATTTGGTGTCCAGTCATTTCCAACGCGCAACCAGAGCTGCCGGCACAAACGAAAAACAATTGCCCCAATCCCAATATGGCCAATGGCACTGCTGCCTGGCGGAAGAAGGAACCGAAGAGCGTTTCCAAAATGGGTCCGCCCGCCAGGACCAAAAGCATGATCGCCCCGATGGAAGGCCACGCCGCCAGTGATGCCGCGCCTCGCAGCACGCGTTCGAGATCGCGCAGGCGGTCTTGGCCATACAACTCGGCGATCGACGAAACCACGGTCAAGTTGAGCATTTGCAGCGGCATGGTTACCAACAGCATCAAACGGCGAGCGGCGCCATAGAGCGCCAGTTCGTCGTGAGGGCAGCAGATCCCCGCGATCCACAAGTCAGCTTGAGACGTGGCAAATGTCAACAATTGGATCATCAACATGGGCAGCGAAAAGACCAACAATTGATTGAGTGTCAGAGCGTTCGCCGGCCGCCGCGGGGCGACCGCGACGAGATGCGATCTCGCGGCCAGCGACAGTCCGAATACAGCGAACGGCAGGCTGATTGCCATCGCCACAAGACTCAAAGCGATCGCTGTAAAAAGGCTCGGCTTGCCCAGCACGATGGCGGCCGCGAGCAGCATCAGGAACAACAGACTGCTCAATAACCCGCCGGTCTGCCCACCAGAAAATAGGCTGGCGAGCCGCAGTTCGTGCAGGCTGCGGCAGGCTTCAGCAATCAGTTGAAGCACGGCCAGCAGCACGAGCCCTGTCACAGCCATGGGCACGATGCCCGGCAGATCGGGCAGCCCTAAAAGGGTTCGACCCCAATAGGCAAACGTCACTGCCGCAAGGCCGGCGACACTGGCGATGCTCACGCCGGCCACGGACATGATCAGCCACATGTTCTGCTGCGCGCGGACCACATCGCCTTTTCCGAAGCTCTCCGAGACAAATCGCACCACGGCGGTATTCAGGCCGAGCATTGCCACCAGGCTGGCAAGCCCGAGCACACTACTGAGTAACAGGAAATCGCCAAAGTCCTGAGGTGGAAGCCAGCGGGCCAAAGCAATATTCACCAGGACTGTAATACCAATGCCCAGACAACGTCCGGCGACAACCCATACAGCGCCCAATCGAAGCGAGCGCCGGTGAGGTGCGGAAGCGGGCGGAAGCAATTGCACGCTGTGACCGGGCAATGCAGCGGCCTGAGCGCGAACTGCCAACGGCAGGCCGTTCGACACGGCAGAGTCCGGCGCCGTCGATACGAGGCGGCTTGCCATCAGTAGGCTCCCTCTCGAAACAGCACCACTTTGACCGTCAACACCAGGATGTACAGATCGAGCCAGGGGGACCAATTGCGGGCGTAGTAGCTATCCAACTCCACACGCTCGGCGTATGTCGTGTTGTTGCGGCCTGACACTTGCCACAGACCCGTAAGGCCTGGAGATACGCTGCAAAAGTGCTCGAAGCTGTCGCCGTATTTGACGACCTCGGCATCGACGATCGGACGTGGACCAACCAGGCTCATTTCTCCACGGAGCACGTTCCAAAGTTGTGGCAATTCGTCCAAGCTGGTCTTGCGCAGCAACCGGCCAATTCGGGTCACACGCGGGTCGTCCTGCAATTTATGGTCGCGCTCCCACTCCTCGCGCAGTTGCGGATGGGCCGCCAGGTATTCTTCCAGCACGCCGTCGGCGTTGGAAATCATGGTGCGAAATTTCCATGCCTTGAACTTACGGCCATCTCGCCCGATGCGCTCTTGGCAATACAGGGCCGGCCCCGTGGAATAGAACCTGACAAGAACGGCAATCAGAAGTATCCATGGCAAGAGCATCAGCCCGCCAACAACCGTCAACCCAATGTCGATCGTGCGTTTGAATCGACGAAGCAGCGAAGTCTGATAGAACGGCCTGTAGCCGCCTGGCCAGTCCAAACAAG
>JAYVCO010000340.1:0-16585 GCA_043749935.1 Planctomycetia bacterium | reverse complement strand
CGCAAACGGCAAATCGAGGCTCACGGTGATGGCGTTCACCTTGTCGCCCAGGGAAGATAGTTGCTCGTTGAACTTTTTGGTCTGCGTTTGACAAACTGGGGTATCGAGAGAAGGAACGACGCTAATGAACGTCGGCTTGCCCTTCAAGTCGGCTGGCGTCACGGTCAGCAAGGCGCCTTTTTCGAAGGTGTGCAGCTTGAAATCGGGCGACTGCTGACCCGCGGCCACGGCATTGCCGGCCAATGTCATGGGTTTGCCCTTGAACGTAACTGCTCCGGAGCGAGACATGGATAGTTTCCTTTCGAGTGATAGCATCGATTGCAATACCGCGTTTCACGTAGTATCCCCGATGGGGCGGCCGCTATTCAAGGGGCACCCGGCGATTCGCCAGGGAACCGGCCACACGAAACGGAAAAATCGGAACGCGGGGATTGTTCGTCTTGATCGATCGGATATGATGCAAGCGCGCGGAGCCGATCGCGCTCGCGCAAAGCTCCGGTAATTGGGCGGCACTTCTCGTTGATGGAGCAACAACAATGGTTCAAGTCCTTTGTGCGCGTGGCTGGGATCTTCAGATCGAACGCGGACCCGACTGGCTTTTCGTGCGGCCTCACCGGCCCTCGGGCAATTCCTTTGTGGCGCCAGTCCCTGAGACGTCAGATTTGGCTGAACAAGTCTGGGCGGTGTTGGAACAGAACTTTACCCACCGGCTGGTCTTGGAGCTCGACGACATCGGGCACCTGAACAGCCACCTGATCGGCCAGCTTGTTTGGCTCTACAAACGCATTCATACCCACGACGGTACGCTGCGTATTTGTGGGCTATCGAGCCGGAACGAAGAAGTGTTGCGGGTGTCTCGTTTGGATGGCCGATTTCCGCTGTTTGAAACGCGCGAAGACGCCGTAATGGGCTTTGCGCGACCGGCACAGCCCCGTTAGAATCCGGTTCGGATATCCAAAGTTGGACAAGAACCGTCCGATTCGGCCGCCACGTACGAAATGCGGGCCCTACACTAGGCTCGTGTCGCTGAATCGAGGCGGCAGCCAAAGTCGTTGTTCGACCAATTGACTTCCAGATGGTTTTCAATTTGGTCGACCCCCTCCAAACGGCGGAGCGCCTCTTGCGCCATCTGCTTTTGGTAGTAGGAGTTGACGACTCCCCGCAGCACGACCCGGCCTTCTTGAGTCTCGAAGCGAAGTTTTCTGCGCTTCAAATGCGGGTTTTGTTCGATGGTCGCGGAAATCAGCGAGTTGAGAGCGCTTTCAGCAGTCGACATAGTGCTTTCGTGGCCAGTTCGAGAAGGGGCTGCCTGAGGGTCGTGTACGCGAGGATCGGCAGGCGGGTTCGATTCCGTCAACGTTACTTTTAATTCGGCAGTTTGCGGTGCATTCGTAAGACATTCCTACTGGATAATTTGGAGACACCAATCGGTTGGTTCGGACTTTGCGGGTTTTTCCGGTCATCCGCTTCTGGCACGAATGTCATTTGGCTGCTACCCGCAAAGCCCACTAAAAGTGGGCTAACCTATGATATGGTTCCCGCTTTAATCGCCCCAAATCCCCCAGTGTTTCCGTCTAAGTCGGCACCAGTGCAGCTCCAATGGGCCTGCTCGCTGGATGATGTGGATGCATGGGAGTCGGCGTGGCGAGACCTGGATTCTCGGGTTGGGAATCCGCTGACGCAATTCAATTGGATTCGGACCAGCCTGTCGGCGTTCGCTAGCGACGCCGTCCCACAGGTGGTTGCCGCGTTCCGAAGCGATCAACTCGTAGCACTAGCCCCCCTAGTCAGCAGACGGGTCCACGGCATTCGGCGGCTTTCGTTGGCAGGGGTCAATGAAGTATTTGAGCCTGGGGACATGGTGTGGACTGATGAGCGCGCGATGGAAAGGCTGGTCTCCGTCCTGGCACGCAGTGGATCGCCCCTGGTGCTCGATCGGGTCGGCGCCGATTCGCTCAGCGTGCAAAAACTGAAGCGGGCTTATCGAGGTCGAGCCGTGATCATTACACGGCCGCAAGCAACGTGTTCTTTCATTGCGCTCGACGAGACCTGGCTTGAACCGGAACAACATTTGAATTCCGGCCGGCGGAGCGATCTGCGCCGTGCTCGTCGAAAAGCGGAACAACTGGGACCCGTGACGACCGAAATCCACACTCCCGATTTGAACGAACTACCGCAACTGCTGGACTTGGCGTTCGATGTCGAAGCCAAGAGTTGCGAGGGCCAAGACGGCAGGGCGCTCGTGAACGACGCGCACCGGGCAGTGTTTTACCGTCACTACGCACAAACGGCCTGCGTCGAAGGAGTCTTGCGAATCTGCTTCTTGCGGATTGGCGATCATGTCGCCGCCATGCAACTGGCAGTGGAGCAGGGGGGCGGTTTCTGGCTGCTCAAAGTTGGCTACGACCCTCATTTTTCCGCCTGCTCTCCCGGCTTGCTGCTAATGCGCGACACGATTCGCTACGCCGTCGAGGCCGGGCTGGAAAATTACGAATTCTTGGGGCGGGATGTTTCGTGGACGGAAATGTGGACCAACACGGAACACCCGTACGTTTCGGTCCGAGTTTATCCGATCGGTGTGCGTGGCATGGCGGCCCTGGCTGCCGACGCGTTTGCGGCGGCCGTGCGGAAGTGGAGAAAAAGGCAATGCAAATTCTGACCAAAGCCCGGCGAGTTGCCTCGCGTTGCTTGTTGCCAATCGCACGCCGCGCGGCCAAGGCCTATGTCTCTGGCGAGCTGCTGGAAGACGCGCTACGCGTTTCCGAGCAGTTGAACGCACGCGGCTTGGGCATCAGCCTGGCCTATTGGAATTTCGAAACGGATCTGCCGCGGGAGGTTGCCAACGAGTATCTGGCGGGCGTCGAGGCCCTGGCCGGCCAGGAGCATGCTTATTTATCAATCAAAGTGCCGTCGATTGGCTACTCGCAGCAGCTCTTGTCGGAAATCGTCGAACGAGCTGTACAGAACAAGGTTCGTCTGCATTTCGATGCCGTGGCATGCGAGTCGGCCGACCGCTCCAGGGCCTTGTTCGATCGCGCGCTCGAGTCAGGGGCCGAGCTAAGCTACACGCTTCCAGGTCGCTGGGTGCGCAGTGTGCAGGACGCGGACTGGGCCATCGAGCGGGGCGTCGTAGTCCGCGTCGTCAAAGGTCAATGGGTCGATCCGAGCGAACCCCACCGCGATTTGCGCCAAGGATTCTTGGAAGTCATCGACGCGCTGGCCGGCAAAGCGCGGCACGTGGCCGTTGCCAGTCACGATGTGCCGCTGGCGTCCGAAGCGATTAACAGGCTACGATCGGCGGGAACTTCCTGTGAAATCGAGTTGCTCTACGGTTTGCCGATGCGGCCGTCGTTGCAACTGGCCGACTGGCTGGCCTTGGGCGTGCACGTGTACGTGCCCTACGGCAAAGCCTATTTGCCGTATGCGATGTCAAAAATGCGCAGCAATCCACGTCTGGCGTGGTGGCTCTTGCGGGATTTCCTGGCGGCGCAATGCGCGGGCAAATCTTCCGAACGGCGGGCTCCCGAACTCATGGCCCGCTAACCGCTTCCGGATCGGTCAGCCGGCCAGCCAGGCTGGGCGTTCTCCGGCGGGTGGTAGATGAATGACAAAGGCGCTCTTGATCGCGGGATGAGCTCGCACTGCGTCGAGCGCGGCTTGTGGCGGCGCCTGGTCGAGATTCAATACGCCGATGGCCTCGCCCCCTTTGGCTTCTCGGCCCACAGCCATCTGCGCGATGTTGACCTTGTGGGTTCCAAAAATAGTGCCCACGGTGCCAATGATGCCCGGCACGTCGTGATGCGTGAAGACCATCAGCACGCCGTCCAAGTAGGCGTCCAATCGGTAGTCGTCCAACTGCACCAGTCGCAGCATATCGACACCAAACACCGTGCCGGCCGCCTTGTGGGTCTTCTTTTCCGTTTCCACTTCGGCCAGCACCACCGAAGTGAACGCGCCGGTGTCGCTGCGGCGCTGCTCGACCAGTTCGATACCACGTTCGCGCAATAGCACTTCGGCGTTGACGATATTGATTTCTTCCTCGAGCGCGTTAGCCAACAGGCCGGCCGCAAAGCTGGCCGTGATCAGCTTCGTGTTTTTTCCGGCCACCTCGCCTCTGTATTGCAACGTGCAGCGTTTGATGTTCGCGGTTTCGAACTGCGCGAGCAGCAGACCCAACCGATAGCCCACGTCGAGGTAACCGCGCAATTCGGCCAGCGTTTTGGCATCCAGCGGCGTCATGTTCACCGCATGACGAATTGCGCCGGTGTTTAAATAGTCGACCAACAAGCCGACGCCCTCGACGGCCACCTGGGCTTGAGCCTCTTCCGTGCTGGCGCCCAGATGGGGAGTCGCCAGCACATTGGGCATTCCAAACAATGGGCTGTCCGTGCAAGGTTCGCTGGTGAAAACGTCAAGGGCCACTCCGCCGATCCGTCCGCTCTTCAAGCCTTCGACCAAGGCTGCTTCGTCGTAAATTCCACCACGCGCGCAATTGATCAGTCGCACGCCGCGGCGCAAATGCTCGAGCTGCGGCATTCCCACCAGGTTGCGGGTCTCGTCGGTCAGGGGCGTGTGTACGGTCAAATAATCGACCTGCGGGAGCATTTCCGCCACGCTGGGAACGGCTTCCAAACCCAGTTCCGTAATCCGTTCGGTCGACAAGAACGGATCGAACCCGAGCACTCGCATTTGCAGGGCTTTGGCGCGCTCGCCGACCGCTTGCCCGATGCGGCCCAAGCCCACGATGCCCAGCGTTTTGCTGGCGAGTTGCGTGCCCATGTAGCGATTGCGGTCCCATTTGTGCTCGATCAGGCTCTGGTAGGCAGGCGCGATATTGCGCGAGAGCGCCAACATCATGGCAATCGTGTGTTCTGCCGTGCTCAACGTGTTGCCGGCTGGAGTGTTCATGACCACGATTCCCAACCGGGTCGCGGCCTTGGAATCGATATTGTCGGTACCCACGCCTGCGCGGACGATGGCCTTGAGCCGATGGTTGCCTTCCAACACGTCGGCCGTAATCTTGACGCCGCTGCGGCAAATCGCGCCGTCGAATTGGGCCAGCGCGCTGCGCAAGGCTTCGCCCTTTAGGCCAGTGCGAACTTCATATTCGATGCCCTTGGCGGCGGCCAACAGGTCGAGCCCTTCTTGGGCCACGGTATCCAACACGATAACTTTGGGCATGATTGTACTCAGCAGGTTGTGTGATTCATGAATTTCGAGAGCGTTTAGTCATTTCGTGACATTTAGTTTGCATGGTTTAGTTCACATAGTTGGCTTGAATCACCCGGCCGGCGGCCGCTACGGCCGAACCCAGGGTCACGCGATGTCCCATGGCGTCGAGCACCAGTTCAATGGCCGAGAGGGTCGCGAGGATGTCTAACTCATCCAGCATGCCAAAATGCGCGATGCGAAAAATCTTGCCTTGCAGCGAAAGCTGGCCCCCGGCGAGCTTCACGCCGAAGCGCTGCTCGAGCTGCTTGAGGAACGCGGAACCGTCGAGCCCTTCGGGAACACGGACCGCCGTCATGCCTTCCGCCGGTCTGGTCGGGAAAACTTCCAGTCCCATCGCCGCCACGCCAGCGATGGTGGCACGGCTCAACAGAGCCGAGCGAGCCCAAACGGCTTCGATGCCCTCGGCGCGAATGATCTTGAGCGATTCGGCCAGGCCCGCCACGAGCGTGTGGGCAGGCGTCCACGGCGTCGTTGGGCCTTCGCCCGGTTTGCTGCCGCGGATCTTGGCGCGGTGCAATTTGAGATCGAAATAGAATGCCTGCGGATCGACTTTTTCCATTTGTCGCCAGGCCGCTTCGCTCGCAGTCACAAATGCCAAGCCAGGCGGGATCATCAGCGCCTTTTGCGAACCCACGACCAACACGTCGATCTTCCATTGGTCGGTCAGGCACGGCACAGCGCCTGCGCCGCTGATGCCATCAACCACCCACAGAGCGTTGGACTTGGCGACGACTTCGCCGATGGCTCGCACGTCGTGCCCCACGCCGGTGCTGCTCTCCATGAGTGTGCCAAAAACCGCGACCGCATCCGGATGTTCCGTTAGGACTTTGGCGACGTCCGTTGCCTCGATCGGTTGTCCCCAGGAGACGCTATGACGTACGACTTCGATACCAAAGCGGCCGCAGATATCGGCCCAGCGCCGGGAAAACACGCCCGACTCGAGGACGATTGCCTTGCCTCCGCGGGGCACGAGATTTACCACGGCGGCTTCCATCGCGCCGGTGCCGGAACTGGTAAGCACAACCACGTCGTTTTCGGTTTGAAAGACATACTTCAGGCCTTCGAGCACTTCGGTCAGCAAAGCGCGAAATTCACCCGTCCGATGGTGGGTCACCTGGCGTGCCATCGCCAATCTGGCGGGCTCAGGCACTTGGGTAGGGCCGGGGGTTAGCAGCCGTTTTTGAGGCATTGCGTGCCACGAACTGGGGGAAGCAACTGGAAAGGGTACTATTCTAGGTCGCCACTGTCGGTTTGGCGATGGGGTGACACGCCTCAACAAATGGCGGTTCGGCCGCTGCAATTTAAGTCGAAACAGGCCGGTTTTCGTCGCAAATTGCCAAGGGGATTCTCCGCTAATTGAAGCACGTGCGCCGACTCGCTCAGCCATGTGCCGAGCGAGCACGCCACCAGGCCAAAATCGCTCATTGCCACAAGATGCATCCCCCGGCAAAAAGACCTGTCCCCAAGGTTTGAGACGCGGTGACTGTTTGGCACATCAAATGCCTTAACAAAGGGATGCCCAACGACCTGCGGAGATGTTGGCAGATTGCCAAGGCATTCGAGGAATCGGGCACAATACGAATTGCTCGCGGATGAGAAGAAGAAAGGCCACGAACATGACCGTCGACATCAGCACCAACTACCTCGGTCTCAAGCTTGCGAACCCGATTGTCGTGTCGGCCTGTCCGTTGACCGGTGAAATCGATGTGTTGCGTCGTATCGAGGAGCAAGGGGCCGCGGCCGCAGTGCTTCCGTCGCTATTCGAGGAGCAATTGGACCATAAGGAGACAGACTTGACTGATGTCGCGGCGGCAAGCACGGCGCGGCCGTTTATCGAGAGCATGTCGTACTTCCATGAGTTGAAGGAATACAATCGCGGTCCGGACGTTTATTTGAAGCACGTCGAACAAGCGAAAAAAGCTGTCTCAATTCCGATCATTGGCAGCCTGAACGTGACCACGCCGGGTCCGTGGTTGCGCTATGCGCGCTCGATCGAACAGGCGGGAGCCGACGCCTTGGAATTGAATATTTATTTCCTTGTAACGGATCCGGACGTTACTAGCCGCGAAGTGGAAGCTCGGTACGTCGAATTGGTCGCGGTCGTGCGCAGCGAGATCTCGATTCCGCTTGCGGTCAAGATAGGGCCGCACTTTACCGCGCTTCCCAACATGGCCCGGCGTCTGGTGGAAGCCGGCGCTGACGGCTTGGTGCTGTTCAATCGCTTTTTGCAACCGGACATCGATCTCGATCACGAGCGCGTGTCGCCCCGCTTGACGCTCAGTACGCCCGACGAACTGCGGTTGCCGCTACGCTGGATCGCCTTGTTGTCGGGGCGTGTCCAGGCTTCATTGGCGGGCAGCGGTGGCGCCCACTTTGCCGACGACGCGATCAAGCTGCTACTGGCGGGATCCGATGTCGTGATGGTCGCTTCGACGCTGTACCGACACGGTATCGAGGTACTGCAAACGCTGGTGGATGGGGTGCGATATTGGCTGGAGTCGAACGACTTTCAATCCTTGGCCCAAATGCGCGGACATCTGAATCAACGCAATTGCCCCGACTCGGCGGCCTTCGAGCGTGCCAACTACACCAAAGCCTTGACTTCCTTTTTGAGTCAAACCAACCACGGGTCGGTTTAGCGCCACGCCGGGCGGGGTTTTCTTCCAGTCCGGCCAATAGAGCTTTGGTGGCGTTCCGCGAGAATCGTCTGAACGTCGCCAGACGTACGACCACGGTCGCCCAGCCGATTAGCGAACGATTGCGGTCGGAGCGGCGGGGACAGTCACCATTCGTGTGCCGCCTGGCGGAGTAACCAGTGGGGCGGCCGACGAGCTCAGCGCGCCGATGCGCGAGGCGACTTGCGGTTGGTTCGGATCGACCGACAACGAGCGTTGGTAATTTGCCAGCGCCTGCGCGGTGTCGCCCGCATCTTCACGCAGCTTTCCGAGCGCTGCCAAAGCGCGGGCATTCACCGGGTCCGCCGCCACGGCTTCGATCAGGTGGCTCTTGGCGGCATCGCGATTGCCAGACTCTTCGTAGAGTCGAGCGAGCTCGATTCTGGGAGCAGGCGAGGAAGGATTGCGTGCCGACCAGCCTTCGACCAATTTGAACGCGTCGGCGCTGCGGCCTTGTTCGACCAACAAGACGGCCAGGCCGCGATAGCAATCCTGGTGGTTCGGATCGTGATCGAGACACTGATGATAATAGCTTTCGGCTTGTTGCAGATCCGATTTTTGGCCGTGCAACTTGCCGAGTTGGTGATAGGTGCGAGCGAGATTGTAATAGGCGTCCGGATTGTTCGGATCGCTTTGGATCGCTTGTTGGAATCGTTGTTGCGCGCCTTGATAGTAGGCCTGCTCGAACATCCGCGCTCCTTCGGAGTTCTGCGTGTTCGAGAGCATCTGGCAGCCTGAGTTGCCGCCGAGCAAAAGCAACGCGACCATCAAACCGACAAAGCCGGCCGAGGTTCGAACGTTCCAGATATAGCGGTGTGTGGCAACCACGGCTTCGAGCGAGCCTCTTATCGTTGACATGGTTTGGCCCGGGATGGGACCGAAAGAAATGAAGCGCGGGGGGACGATACTAGGAGCCACACCGCCGAGCAAGCCCAGTTTTCAGTTTGGCGGCCAATAAAAAAACCGCACGGCGAATACTGGCTCGCCGTGCGGTTCATTTGGCTATTGGCGGGACTTGCTAGCACCGCGGTCGCTTCAAGACGCGTCGCTCTCGGCGGACATCTTCCCGGTCGAGCATGCGCCCGGCTTCTTTTCGTAGCCTAGGCCGCGCAGGACTTCCAGCACTTCGCTGCACGTGGGAAACATCCGGCCACTACTGCGTTTGTATTGGTCCAGGGCGTGCATGAATTGCACTTCATCATCCGAATAGTCCCGTTCGCAAGTCGTGGGATCAATTTGGCGACGGCGGCTGACCTTCTCGCGCCGTTCGCCCACCCGTCGCTCAATGGACACCGCAAGGTTCGCGGCGCGTCGGTCGGGACCATTGCGGCGAACTTTTCCTTTGCGTTGTTCGATTGCCACTGCTGCGTTCGCTTTATTGGTCTTGGCCAAAGTCGTGTCTCCCGTTTGAGAAGTCTGGTGAACTTTTGACGGTTGGCGATACCAGGCAAATCGGCTTCGCGGGGCCAGAAAGTTTACCGACTAGAAAAAATGGGAGGTTTTGGTGTTATATCCGAATGAAGCAACTATTACCGTTTTGGCAGTCGGAACGGTCCTGCGACGAAGGCACATGGGTCAGACGGGTTACTCAGGCCGCCAGGCTTCCGAGAGGTGGGGCTGTAGCGGAGAATCCGACTTGGCGGGCTCAGAACCGGCAACGGTGACTTAAGCGAGCACGAACGCGAGGAGCGGGCTCATTCAGGACCGGCTAGCCAGCTCGGCGACCGGGAACGTTCGGAGCAGAATATTGAGGGTTTCGGTCACCGATTCGGTCACCGGCCGGAGCCCTTCGCTCATTTGCACCGCCCAGGCAGGCTCGTCGGCCTGCGGATCCGATTCGACATCCATGATTCCCTTCGCGCCGCCAATACCCGGCACGTAGAGCACGACCGCCGCCAAGCTCTGCCCTGTTTCTTTAGCCAGTTCGACGTAGGGGTCATCAGCCTCGGAACGCGCGATCGACAACAACTCAGGCACCATCGGAAGGTTTCCGATGGGAAGCGACGCAAGACTGATCGCCGACAGTCCTGAAGTTTGAGATCGAGCGCCAGCGCGCTTGACTATCGCGCGGGTCGTTTTCTGCGCGGAAGCACGGAGTTGCGGCGACAATTTTGCCGCAGGCTCCGAAGGAGTGCCGCGGAAAAGCGGAACCAGTGCAATCAACAACGTGGCTGCCGTGGCAAGAGAGATGGCCACGAACGTGCGGCTTCGGGAGAACGCGGGTTCGGTGCGTAAATCGGCCAACACCCGAATACCCAAGTCAGCTTGCCTCAAATCACTCTGCCCCAATCCCTCTAACGCCGTCGCGGAGGTCAGCGCATAGAAACCATCCAGCAGCGCATCGTAGGAAGACGCAATATGACGACACGGCGGGCAGTTCTCGCAGTGCAAACGAAGTTCGGCGTCCGCTTCGGGGCGCCTACGCTCGTCCAGTACCGCGTTCAATCGATCTTCAAACTCTTCGCACTGCATGCCGCAACTCCTGCACAACGCCACGATTCTTCAATTGCGCGATCAGCTCTCGTCGTGCCCGATGAACCCAAGTCTTCACAGTTCCCAGCGGGCAATCGAGCGTGACGCTGATTTGCGCATAGCTCATTTCGTGTTGATGGAATAACAAAAACGCCTGACGATACTCGGACCGCAATGTACTCAAAGCCAGATCGACTTCTTCGGCCAGGTTCCTGGCTTCACTCACTTCTTGAGCATCGTCGCTCAACTGCTCGACCAGCGACGTCGTGCCCGGCTGTCGCATCCGCACCGCCAACAGCGTGCGGCAACGATTGCCCGCGATCGCCAACAACCAAGGCAGAAACTCCCGCTGCTGGTCCCACGTGTGCAGGCTGCGCAGCGCACGCACGAACGACTCTTGGGTCACATCCTCGGCATCTTGGCGATGCCGGAGCATGCGATAACACAAGCCGAACACCTGCCCCCGGTGCATATCGACCAGTTCCACCATTGCGGACTGATCGCTTCGAAGGCATCGGCTGACCAACTCAAGAACGTTGTCGGACAACGTAGTTTCCTTGTCGGCTGGAAAATAGTACCGCCGGATGAGGCGGTAAGTTTCAGATTTACGCAGCCAGCCTGGGGGGTGACCGCTATTCTAAGAGAAAGCGCGCGAAAAAGCCACAAAGTGTGACAAAATGGCACCCGGTAGAGCAGGCTCCCAGAGAATCGAAGCCTTCCAGAGTGTGGGCACGGCAGGAAGGCGTGGCGAGGGGCAGTGCGAGAATGCTACTTACGAGCCTGCTGGATTCATTCCAACCCTGCGACCTACTGGCGAACGCTCTCGCAGATGTCGCGCAGCTCGTGAATGCTGACGTCCTCGAGCCGGCGGCCGCGGCGGTCGAGGTGCTCGTTGATCTTGGTGGCCGTCTCCTGCATGACGGCGTGGGTTTCTTCGGAACCGCCCAAGAGGACGAAATTCTCACCACGCGTCAGCCGTTTGTGGCCATCTTCAGCGTCAAATGCCAAACCGACCAGCGCGGCTGATTGCGGCTTCTTCTTAACGGCCCTCATCGACAAGCTCCGGGAGAGTAGGGGGTAGGAGAATAGTGGTTAGTGGTTAGTGGGCAGTGGTTAGTTTGTGGGGGCAATGCAGCGAAAGCAGACGCGGGGGAGGCGCGGACGTTTGGCTTTCAGCCGCCGCCGCTGACGTTTTCTCGGACCATTTGGCGGGCCAGCTTGAAGGCGGTCGTCAGGGTTTGTGCCCTGACTTCCATTTGATCGGGCGAAAAGTTGAACGGGCTTTCGCTGTGCGGCAGCCCGGCGATCGCAATCGTCATTGGCATCAGGTCCAAGAACTCGCGATATCGGCGGCGTACTGTTTCTTCGTCCAATGCCATAGCCCAACTCCTCTCCTGGCTCAAAAGGAAACTTCGTAACAGACCCGCAAGCGTCAAAGCTTGCCTGACTGTCATTCTAAACAGAGATCCGCCCCGAATGGCAGGTCCTGGAAAAATTACCAGTTCGGCGAGGGGGGTAGGCTCGACACTCGAGGCCTGGGGCCAGTTGCAACGCGCTGAACAAACCGGGCCTGCTTACTAGCGGCGCTTGCGGAGCTTGTTCAACATCGCGGCGGCAGCTTCCTGACTATCTTTGGAGGCCACGGAGGGCAACTTGCCGGTGGGCTTTTTGGCTGCCGGCGGGGGAGGCGTTTCGGTTTCAGCCGGCTCCGGTACGAAGGTCTGCGTATTGCTCATCTTGATCGAGTCGGTGTCTCCGACGCCGCTCGTCATGGTCTCGCGATGGGCCGTCGTGTCGGCCGCGGGTTCGCCGGCGAGCCACTGATCGACATCGACCGGACCCTGCGCGGCGGTGTCTGCAGTGCGGGCCACGGCTTCCTTGATGTCGACGACTGGCGGCCGTTTCTTTGCGGCCAGTCCGTGCATGATTTTGATTTCGAATTGCAGCGGCCCGATCGTCAACCGATCACCCGGTTTCAACTCGCGTTCGCCGACGACGCGTTCTTCGTTGACGAAGGTGCCGTTCTTGCTGCCAAAATCGCGGACGCCAATATACGTGTCCTCGATCAGCAAAACGCAGTGATGCCGGCTAATCAAATCGCTGCCAGGACGCAGGTGGCAATCCTCGGCGCGGCCAATAAAAAACTTCTTTCCATTGACCGCGATTTCTTGGCCCGCATTCTTTCCATCCAAAACTTTCAGCTTCAAATCCATTGTTCAACGCAGCTCCGCACGGCAACTGGAATAGAAAATCTATACAATTGCGAAAAAGCTAATAGAAGTTTCCGTGCAGAACACTGCGAACCGTGAACCGAGCTTGTACACCCAGACCCTAGCGGGCCTGCTGGCAATGCTGACACTCTGATTGAACACTATATTATGTCAGCCGGAGCGACCTTTCGCAATAAAAATAGGGAGCGTAAATAGGGCACGCAAGCCCTGCGCGAACACGCAAGCGAAGGTATCCAGGTCCAAGCTCTGATGAAACCCCGGCGAACGCCGTCAGATTCGCCTTTGATTCCAATGGTTGCAACTATATTTGTCGCCGCACAGTCTTTGTGCCGCGTTTGTCTCGCCAGCCGTCAGTTCTCTAGCGACCAAGCCGAGTCCCAGCCGCGCTCCGATTTCACGCGTGGCGGCTTCAATAACATCGGCCATTGGCAGGTTCTTACCCGATAATTCTCGAATTCCAGGCAATTCGGGAGCTTTCTCCGAGCGTGCCAAGAGGATGCTGCCGTGCTGAAGTATGGCGCCCCGGCGGCGTCTTTGAGCACTACCGCACACCTTAAAGTCGCCCAGCAGCAGGTCGTTGCGAGCACGCCGCTGGAAACAAAGAAAAGGCTCCTCCGACAAGCTAGCTGAAGGCGGGTCGCAGAGACGGACTGGCACGCCAAAGAGGGCCAAGACGCGGATTAGGGCTGTATGCACCTGCTCATAAAGCCAGACGGCATCCTTGGCCGAGGGCGCTGCGATCGGGAGTGCCAGGCTATAGGTCAGTTCGAGGTCGTGCAAAATCGCTCCGCCGCCGGTCTGCCGCCGGACTAGCGCACACTCTCTGCTGGGGGGATGCCTGGCACGCTCGGAATAGTTTTGAAAATAGCCCAGCGACACGGTCGGTTCCGACCAGGCGTAAAACCGCAGCGTCGAGCCACCGGTTTCGGCCGAACTTTCCAGCAGGGCCTCGTCGACCGCCATCTGCCACGTTCCGTTCGCCGGTGGATCGACCAAGAGCCGGCAGAGCGAGGGTCGGCTGGCATCAAACGGCGCAGACGTGGCGCGCGGCGCGGACAAACGATTCCTCATCAAATTCTAACGATCGAGCGGCTATTTGTTTCCAGTCCAGGCGAGTACCGGCTGCCTTGCGGCTCGGACTTCGTCGGGACGGCTGATCGAAGTGGTGTGCGGCGCCTCGTGGAGCAAATCGGCCGGCTCTTCGCTGATTCGGAACAGCGTCTCGGCAAAGGCGTCGAGCGTTTCCTTGGTTTCCGTTTCGGTCGGTTCGATCATCATCGCTTCGCGAACGATGGGCGGAAAGTAAACCGTCGGCGCATGAAAACCATAGTCCAACAACCGCTTGGCAATGTCCATGGCCGACACGCCCCTGTCGGTTTTCAGTTTTTGACCGCTGGCCACGAACTCGTGCATGCAACGGTCGCCCTGCGGCACGGGAAAAATGTGTTTCACTTTACTGAGCAAATAGTTCGCGTTGAGCACAGCATTCTCCGAAACGCGCCTCAACCCCTCGGGTCCATGACTGCGAATGTAGCAGTACGCTCGCACGAGCACGCCGACATTGCCGAAGAAGCTCCGCACCCGGCCAATGGATTGTGGCCGATCGTAGTCCAGGTGGTAGGTTTCGCCCTCGCGAACGATGACCGGCACGGGCAAGTAGGGCGCAAGTGCCTGGGTCACGGCAATGGGTCCCGCGCCGGGTCCGCCGCCGCCATGAGGGCCGCTGAATGTTTTGTGCGGATTGAAGTGCATCATATCGGCGCCAAAGTCGCCCGGTCGCGTGATGCCCAGAATCGCGTTCATGTTGGCGCCATCCAGATAAATGAGCCCGCCCACTTCGTGTACGCGCCGGGCGATCTCGGCGATCTGCCGGTCGAACATGCCCAGAGTGTTGGGGTTGGTGATCATGAACACGGCCGTCGTCTCGTCAAGCTTTGCTGAAAGGTCTTCCATGTCGACGAAACCGGCCGACGTGCTCTTGACCGTGACCGTATCGAACCCCGCCATGCTGGCGCTGGCCGGGTTCGTGCCGTGAGCGCTATCTGGCGTGAGGACTTTCGCGCGACGCTGACCAAGCTTGCGGAAATGGGCCGCCGCGACCAATAGCGCCGTCAATTCGCCGTGCGCTCCGGCCGCAGGTTGCAGGCAGACGGCGGGCAGCCCAGAAATCTCGCCCAGCATTTTCTCGAGTTCCGAGAGCAGGGCCAACAGACCTTGGAGCGTAGATTCGTGCTGGTAGGGGTGCAAGTCGAGCATGCCCGGCAAGCTGGCGAGCCGCTCGTTTCGCTTCGGGTTGTATTTCATCGTGCACGAACCGAGCGGATAAAAGTGCGTGTCGACTGACATGTTCTGCGTCGAGAGGTTCGTGAAGTGGCGCACCAGTTCCAGTTCGGCCAATTCCGGCAGCGGCGGCGGCGCGGAGGCAAGCGACTCGCTGGGGAGCAATTCCTCCAGCGGCACCAGCGGCACGTCGGCCTCGGGCAGGCGCGAGGCCCGACGTCCAGGCCGGGAAAGATCAAACAGTAGTTGTGTCGCTCGGGTGTTGCGCATGGATGGTGATTCAGTATGAACTTGATAGACAAGCGGCCAAGGCATCGATTTCGTCGCGAGTCCGTTTCTCAGTGACGGAAACCAAAAAACAGTCGGCCAATTCGGGATACCAGCGTGCCAGCGGAACGCCGGCCAGAAATCCTCGCTCGCAGGCCCAGGCCAACAGGTCGTCGATGCGGCCACGGCCGGCGCGCACGACAAACTCTTTGAACGTCGGTTGCTCGAACGCCAGCGACAACGACGACGCGGTCGTCAATCGTCGCGCGGCGTAGCGCGATTTGCGCAAGCACAGCTCGGCCGTTTCGCGAAGGCCTTGCGGCCCGAGCGCAGCGAGATAAACGGTGGCCCGTAGTGCGAACAGCCCTTGGTTCGTGCAGATATTACTGGTGGCTTTTTCGCGGCGGATGTGTTGTTCGCGCGTTTGCAGCGTGAGCACGAAGCACCGCTTGCCGCGCCGATCGACCGTTTCGCCGGCGATCCGACCGGGCATGCGGCGGACGAATTTTTCGCGGCAAGCCATGATCCCCAGGTAGGGTCCGCCGAACGACATCGGACTGCCCAAGGACTGGCCTTCGGCGACGACGATGTCGGCCCCGTAATCGCCGGGTCGTTTCAACAGTCCCAGACTGATCGGATCGACAGAAACGACAAATAATGCTCCGGCCGAGTGCGCGATCGCCTGAACTTGATTGACCGGTTCCAGGCAGCCAAAGAAATTGGGATGCTGCACGAGGACGCAGGCCGTTTGATCGTTGACGGCAGCCGCCAGCTCGTCGAGCGAAAGCGTGCCATCCGGCGCGCCGACCGTAATCAACTCGGTGCCCAGGTTCGCCAGGTACGTCGCCAGGATTTCGCGATACTCGGGGTGCATGCTGCGCGCGACCACGACGCGGCGGTGACGCCCAGTGGCGGTCATCGCCATTAGCATGGCCTCAGCCACGGCGCTGCCGCCGTCGTAGAGGCTGGCGTTCGAGACGTCCATGCCGGTCAATTGTGTAATCAGCGTTTGATATTCGAAGAAGACCTGCAAGTTTCCCTGGCTGGCCTCGGGCTGGTAGGGCGTGTACGAAGTGTAAAATTCGCCGCGCGAGGCGATCGCATCGACCACGGCAGGAATGAAGTGATCGTAGCTGCCACCGCCGAGGAAACAGACCTTCGTGCCGGCATGACTGTTCCGCGCGGCCAACTGGGCCAGGTGCGCGGTCAATTCCATTTCGGTGAGCGCCGGCGGAATCGTCAGCGGGCGATTTAGACGCAATTCGGCTGGAATGGCCGCGAACAACTCATTCAAGTTGGCAAGCCCGATCGAATCGAGCATGGCTCGCTGATCTTCAGGCGTATTGGCGATGTAGGGCATGTGGTTCGAGTTTCCAGCGGAGTGCGGCCGACTTTTCTAAACCGGTTGTTAGTAGACTGCTAGTGCAG
>JAYVCO010000339.1:0-8704 GCA_043749935.1 Planctomycetia bacterium | reverse complement strand
CGGAGCCGAAGGTGAGGCCGAGGTCGGAAAGTCCAGTGCCGCGTGATGCTCTTCGGCCGATCGCAGAGCTGCCGGCGAATTGTAGACGTAGACGATGTCATCGAACCGCACGGCCTCGCTGATGACCGGCCGTAGCACGGCGTGCATCGCAATCACCGGTTCGTCGATGCCGAGGAAATCGGGGTTTTTCCAAGATTCCTCGGGCGCCGCGCCGTCGAAAGTCACGGCGAATCCATCCGCGCTGCGCGCGATCTCGATCGTCAGATCGCCTTTGATCTCGAGAGGCCATTTCCACCAGCCCACGTGCCCCGCGGGGTGGACGGGATTGGCCGCTGAATACAAATCGATGACGAGGAACAATTCGGCGTCCCAAACCGAGGGCGCGAACGACAACTTCAACTGGCTCGCGTCGACGACGGTCAGGTCAAGCTGGTGCTGATCGAGCAGCACATACGGCAGCGCCGCGTCGGCTGCTGGTTTGACGGCCGTCATTTGGTCCATCGCCGTTTGCCCTCCTCTACGAATTCTTTGGTCATATTCAGATAGAGCGAACCGTGGTTTCGTGACGGCTCGATGTGAGTGTTCTCATGGTATTCGTTGAACGTCGAAATCAGCACCATGTCCGGAGTCTCGTCGACACCCAATGCGAAATCGAGCATGCGCCGATAGGCGGATCCTTGTTGCCGATCAACGCTCCGGTAAGGGTTGGTCTTGCGATTGGGATCTCGCAGATGCCGGTCGTCGTAGCCGGGTGAGACCGCGAGAACTTTTAGATTGCGCGTTCCGGCGCTGCTGTTCTGGTAGGCCTGCGTCCAGACACGTTCCCAATTCGCCGGCGCCGACAGCTCGAGCGGCGAAAACAAGCTCCAGCCGTGGAACAAGCCAAACGAGTGGCGCCGCTCATCCTTGGACGAATACATCCGCAGGCTGGTGGCGATACGCACGAAATCCTGCGTGCTGTTATCGACGAAATTGATCCAAGGCTTATTCCCATCTTGAACGCCAGTCCAAAAATAAAACAGTACCGGTTCACCTTGGTAGTGAAAGTAAGAACCCCGCGGGGCAAACTGGCGGCGAATGGTTTCGATCGCTTCGTTGAGCTGCTCCCGCGTGCAATCATAAGGGCAGATCTGAATCGCCAGGCGAACGTTCGTCGAAAGCCGGTCCACGACACTAAAGACGCTCTCGGCCGCGGCTTCCTCGTAGGGATTCGTGCCGTTGCGGTCGACGTGCAAGTTGAGCACGGCAAAGTCGAGTCCCATTTGGTCGAACAGTCGCCAATGGGCTTCGATCGTGCTGCAACTGCTCGATGCGTAATAGCCCAGACGCGGCATATCGGTCACGCCGCCCGAAGTGGGCGTATCATTCCAGTGTCGCGACCCCACGCCGTCGCCGTACCAGCAATAGTACTGGGCCCCAAACAACGTAGTCTTGACCGTCGAATCGACGCGCGTGCGCACATGGTCTCGCGTCCACGTGTCGTGCGTGTCCTCGATGATGTCCAGCAATTGTTCGGACGCCTTGTCCCAAGTGTAGGCTTGAACGCGCTCGCGCCCCGCGGCACCCATTTGGCGCGCGATGTCCTTGTTGTCGCGCAAAAACCGCATCCGCTCGGCGATTTCCTCGGGCTCCGGCGCAACCAGCATGGCGCAGCTTTCGTCGACCACTTCCGTAAAGCCGCCCTCATTGGCGGCGATCAGCGGCTTGCCGGCCGCCATCGCCTCGAGCGCCACGATTCCAAAGGGTTCCTTGACCGGCACGAACACGACGCCCAAGGCCCGGGAAAACAGGATCTTCACTTCCAGATTGGTCAGGCCGTGCAAGAAAAACACGCGATTGTCCAAACCCATTCCGGCGGCAATCCGGGCCAGCTTTTCCTTCTCGGGTCCACTCCCGACGATGTAGAGCTGCGCGTTTTCCACCAGCTTGAGCGCTTCGATCACCAGCTTGACTCGCTTGTGCGGCCAGAGTTGACCGATCGTCAAAAAGATATTCTCGTCCGACGGTTGGAAGATGAAGTCATCCACGTTCACGCCCGGGTAGACAATGTCCTTCACCGGCATCCCATACACGCCTTCCAAATAGCCGGCCGTGTAGCGACTGTTCGCCACCACTCGGTCGGGCTTGCCGAGTTTATCGACCTGATCCATTGAAGACAGATAGGCTTCGTACGTGACGTCAGTGAGGTGGTCGTAGTTATACTTCGGATAGATGTGCAAGTTGCGCTGGCGCGTCGCCACGACGTCATCAAGCGGCTGTTCATATCGCAAGTCGTGCAAGATCCGCAGCGGCTCGTGCGGATACCAGACCATCGGATGCAGATCGATCAAATGGGTCGGCCACAGGTGCGTGTGATACACGTCGTGTTTGCCGATTTCTTGCTCCCAGATTTTTGGCAGCAGCGCCGTATTGAGCAGAATCGAGTGCTGCCCGCCGAAATACGGCGACAGCCGCGAGAACCGCACGTTCTTGCCGATCCCGTGCTCGGCAAGCAGATCATCGTTGATGATCGACGAGTAGATGGTAATGTCGTGCAAGTCCTGCCAGCGCGCAACGCACTCGATCAGGTAGCGCTCGGCTCCGCCGTACTTGGAAAGTTCCGGAATGATGACGGCCAGGTTCAGACGTCTGGACGTAGCCGGGGCGTCTAGCGATTCGTTCGGAATGCCGCGAGTTAGCTGGCTCGCTTGCGAGCCGGATGGATTCACCTCGGCGGGAGCGACCGGAAGACAAACTGCAGGTGTTGTGGTTATCATGCGGCACGTAATCGGTTCTGGTAACTGCCAATGACGCGGGACGGCTCGCCAATGTCGACCAGGTGACCGCCCTCGATCAGGGCTACCCGGTCGCTGATTTGCGCAACTGTGTTCAGATCGTGGCTGACAAAAACCATGGTGGCTCGGCGCGCGCGAAATTGTTCCATGCGACGCAAGCACTTCTGTTGAAAAGCTTCGTCGCCGACGGTCAGCACCTCGTCGACGAGCAGGATATCGGGATTCAAGTGCACCGCTACCGAAAAGCCTAGCCGTGCGATCATGCCGGTCGAGTACGTCCGCAGTGGTGAATCAATGAACTGGCGCAGTTCGGAAAAGGCGATGATTTCGTCGAGCCGCTCCAGAACCTCACTGCGCGTGAGCCCTAACAGAACGCCGTTGAGCACGATGTTTTCCAGCCCGTTCAGTTCAGGGTGAAAGCCGGCCCCAAGTTCCAACAACGGACAAATCCGGCCGCGCGTCTCGACTCGGCCGCTCGTGGGCCGGAGCACGCCGGCGATCAGACCTAGCGTCGTGCTTTTTCCAGCACCATTTGCGCCGATCACTCCCAGGCATTCGCCCCGATGAACTTCGAGCGACACGTCGACCAGCGCGCGAAACGGCTTGCGCCGCCGGATCGCGCCGATCTGGCTGGGTAAGTGCAGTAGCAGATTCTTGAAACCCCCGGAGACCGGGCTGTCCAAGTAATACTGCTTCGACACATGCTGAAAACGAATCGACACGTCGTCAAACAATTTCCGCGAACCTCCAGACATTCCGGCTGTAAATCAACAGTCCCAACGCGAGCCAGCCCAGCGACCAGGTGAGCGCCACGCCAAAATACACCATCGGCACCGACGTTCCGTAGAACACACCCTGCCAACAAAGCACGAATGAGGCAAAGGGATTCGCGTACAAGATCCAGTTGTATTCGGGAGGCAGCTTGTCGGCCGCGTAGACGATCGGACTCGCATAAAACAACAAGTGAGTCATCAGCGTCACCAGCCGCTCCAAGTCGCGAAAAAACAAATTGCTCGTGGCAATCGCCAGTCCCAGGCCAAAGGTCATGGCCAATTGCACCAGCAACAGCGCCGGCACCGCCCAGAGCCATTCGAGTCGCGGCATTTTTCCGTAGTACAGCATGAACCCCAAAATGACGGGAATCGAAACGGCAAAATGCACCGACTCGTTGACCACGCCCGCCAACACCAAGGCGGCTCGGTGGAAACGGACTTTCTTGATCAGCGATCGATTGCCCAGAAAATAGAAGTTGGCCGTCGAGGCCGTATTGGCAATCCATTGCCAGGCAAACAGGCCGGCAATCAAGTACAGCGCGTAATCCGGAATCTCGAAGCGCATCATCACGCGGAAAATCGCGAAGAAAATCATCGCCAGCACCAGCGGGTGCATCACGCTCCACGCGTAGCCCATGAACGTGCTCTTGTAGCGAACCTTGAATTCCTTGGCTAGCAACACTGCAATCAAATCGCGGTAGTAGACGAGCGTTCGGGCAGCGGGGGGCGCGATGACGGGCAAGGCAGTATTCAAATCGCAATCCTTTGCACTGATTCAAACTCAGTTCGCAATCGCTCCGACGACCGTAATCCCTTACGGACGCGAGGGCGACACCTCGCGTGACGGATTCAATCGCGAGGATCTTCGCATTCCATCCAGCGTTTGGCTGCTCGTGCAGGTGTGACTTTGGACCGTGAGATTTCGCCCCAGAGGACAGATGCAGAATGCAAAGCTATACCCTGAATTTGCTTATTGCGTCAACATGGCTTTGTCTCCAAGGGGCGAATGCAGTCGCCGGGGCTTCTAAAAGACAGCCCTCGGCCCAGCTTGCACTCGAAGTTTTCGAGCCCAATCAGCGACAAACTTAGTTCGGATTCTCCGAGGTTGGAGTCGCGTGCTAGCACCGTAGTTCGGCCGCTGAAGTTTACTTTTCAAAGGCGCCGACCGCGTTGCTGCACAATGGGCTAGGACCAGTCAGGCCCCTTTGATAAAGTCCCGCGCGACCGCAGCCGAGCAGCCTCGAAATCTTGCCCGCGACGAAATGGATTCCCCGCGATGAATATCGAACAACTCGCCAGCCGGGCTCCCAAAACAGTGCCCTCTCGGATCCTAGGGCATTACGACTCGCCGCTGGCGGCCCCTGCCTCTCGCGCCTTTGCCCGGCCTGGGCGGCTGGCTCTGCTGATCAACCGGATGATCGACATCGCCATTTCAGCGTTGCTGCTGGTCGTGCTCATGGTTCCCATGTTGCTGATCGCGGTCTTGGTGAAACTCACCAGCCGCGGGCCCGCAATGTACCGTCAGGAGCGCATAGGCCTGGGTGGCAAACCGTTTACGATTCTGAAATTTCGCACGATGCGAGCTGACGCCGAAGGGACTACCGGACCTGTCTGGGCCCGCCGAGGCGACCCGCGACGCACATCGCTGGGTATCCTCTTGCGGCGGCTGAGCCTCGATGAGTTGCCGCAGTTATTCAACATCTTGCGCGGCGACATGAGCCTCGTCGGTCCGCGGCCCGAACGCCCCTTCTTCGTGCAGGTTTTTTCACGGGAATACCCGGCCTACAACCAGCGCCATCAGGTCCTGCCCGGTATCACCGGTTGGGCCCAGATCAACGGCTGGCGCGGCGACACGTCGCTCGAAAAGCGACTGGAGTGCGACCTGTACTACATCCGCCACTGGTCCGTGTTGTTCAACCTGCGGATCCTCTTGCTCACGCCGCTCAAGGTGTTTGTCGACCGTAACGCCTGCTGAGCTGCAAATGTCGATGCTGGCGTTCGGAATTCTCCCCCCAAAGCCCGCCTGTTTTGGAAAACTGGCCCCGTCGCGTCGCTCTCCGCTGGAGTTGGACAACCGGCGCTCGATGTGTTGTAATAGGGTGGCCTAGCGTCCCGCCAGAACCCACCCACCCCAGCCCGTTTGCGCCCCTCCACTGATGTTCCGCAAGCTCCTGGTCATCCTCGCTCTGTGCAATGTTGCGGCCAACGCATCTCGCCTTCTGGCGGATGCCCCGTCGTCGGCGCCGGAAGCGATCGACTATAACCGCGATATCCGCCAGATTTTGTCGAACAACTGCTACGCCTGCCACGGCCCAGATCAGGCCAAACTCCAGGCCGGGTTGCGATTGGATAAACAGGAAACAGCGCTCGCGGTTCTTGAGTCGGGTGGAGCAGCTATCGTGCCGAGCAACAGTGGCCAAAGCAAGCTGATCACGCGCATTGCATCTCACGATGACGACGAAGTCATGCCGCCCAAAGAGGCCGGCAAGCGCTTGAAGCCCGAGGAGATCGAAAAGCTTCGCAAGTGGATCGACCAGGGAGCGAAATGGAAAGGTCATTGGTCCTATTTGAAGGTGGAACGGCCGCCGCTGCCGGCAGTCAAGAATGGATCGTGGCCCAAATCGCCGATCGACTATTTCATCTTGCAGCGGCTCGAACAGGAAGGGCTCAAGCCATCGAACGAAGCCGACCGCGCGACGCTGATTCGCCGGCTGAGCTTTGACCTGACCGGCTTGCCCCCGAGCATTGCGGAAGTCGATGCCTTTGTGGCCGATAGCAGCCCCGGCGCGTACGAGAAAGCCGTCGATCGCCTGCTCTCGTCGCCCCGCTATGGCGAGCGAATGGCGCAAAAGTGGCTCGATCTGGCCCGCTATGCCGACACTAACGGCTATCACATCGACAACCACCGCGACATGTGGCGCTATCGCGAATGGGTCATCGACGCCTTCAACCGCAATTTGCCGTTCGATCAGTTCACGATCGAACAGATCGCTGGCGACCTGCTGCCCGAGGCCTCGATCAGTCAAAAAATCGCCAGTGGCTTCCATCGCAACGTGATGGTCAATTTCGAGGGGGGCGCCGACCCGGCCGAATACTTGACGAAGTACGTCGTCGATCGCGTGACAACGACGGCCACGGTGTGGCTCGGTTCGACGCTAGCTTGCACCGAGTGCCACGACCACAAATACGACCCGTTCACACAGCGCGAGTTCTATCAGCTCTTCGCCTATTTCAATAGCGTCCCGGAGCAAGGTCTCGACGGGCAGAAAGAAAACCCCCGCCCCAGCATCCGCGTCCCCTCGCCCGAGCAAACCGCCGAAATGGCAAGTTACCGCAAGCAGCTCGCCGAGTTGGAAGCGAATGTGCAAATCAAGCTGGCAGCCGTCCGTGTAGAGCCGCAATCGGCGCCAGTCGCGCTGCTATCAGAGCCGCGCGAATATATCTGGGTCGACGATGCGATTCCCGTCGGCAGCACGGCTAGTGGTCAAGAAAAGGCCGAGTCATGGCATTGGGTCAATTCGCCGCAGCCCGTGTTACAAGGACAAAAGGCCGCCGAGCGCACGGCCAGCGGGTTGGGACAGCACATTTTCACGGATGCCAGGCAACCCCTGCTGATCGGCGTCGGCGATAAACTGGTCGCCCACGTGTTTCTCGATCCGGCCAATCCGCCCAAACAGGTCATGCTGCAGTTCAACGACGGCACCTGGGAACACCGGGCCTATTGGGGTGCGAACAAAATCGATTGGGGCGCGGACAACTCGCCCAGCCGGCTGGCGATGGGCCCGTTGCCTGAAGCCGGACGTTGGGTGCGGCTGGAAGTCGACGCCGCGGCCGTCGGCCTGGCCACCGGCACGGTCGTCAATGGTTGGGCTTGCACGCAGCAAGGCGGCCACATGTTTTGGGACAAGCTGGGCATCGTGACTCGCTCGCCCCAAGGCTCTTCGCTCTATGAAAACCAAGACACTTGGGAACTGGCCGAACGTGCCACGACCAAGTCGGCCGCTCCGTCGGAGGTGCATGCGGCGGTCAAGCTCGAGCCGGCCAAGCGCAATGAAAGCCAGAATCAAGCCATTCGCGATTACTTCTCGCGTTATTTTTACACCAAAACTCGCGCCATCTTCGATCCGCTCAACGCCGAGGCCGAGAAACTCAAAAAAGCCCGGGCCGAACTCGAATCAAAGTCTCCCTTGACGATGGTCATGGAAGAAATGCCTCAGCCGCGCGAAACCTTCGTGCTCACGCGCGGCGACTTTCGTGCCAAGGGAGACAAGGTCGCCCCCGGCGTGCCCGCCAGCCTTCCGCCACTGCCAGCCGGCGCCCCGGCCAATCGGCTGGGCCTGGCCAAATGGCTGGTCGACCCGGCCAATCCGCTTGTCAGTCGCGTCACGGTCAATCGCTTTTGGCAGCAATACTTCGGCATCGGACTCGTAAAAACAAGCGAGGACTTTGGCTCGCAAGGCGAATGGCCCAGCCACCCGGACTTGCTCGACTGGCTGAGCTCCCAGTTCGTCGACAGCGGCTGGGACATGAAAGCTTTGCAAAAATTAATCGTGATGTCAGCCACCTATCGCCAAAGTGCGCACGTCGACCCGGAAGTGCTCAAGCACGACCCGTACAATCGCTTGCTGGCCCGTGGACCCAGATTTCGACTCGATGCCGAAATGATCCGCGACAATGCCCTGGCCGTCAGCGGGCTGCTCGATCCCCGGCTCGGCGGACCGAGCGTTTCGCCCTATCAGCCAGCCGGACTGTGGGAAGAGGTGGGCTTCGGGCCTGCCTTCAGTGCCCAAAGCTACGTGCAGAGCCACGGCATCGATCTTTACCGCCGAGGGATTTACACCTATTGGAAGCGGGCCCTCCCCTACCCGCCGCTGGTAACGTTCGACGCTCCCAACCGCGAAGTCTGCACCGACAGCCGCGCTCGCACCAATACCCCGCTCCAGGCCCTGGTGCTGCTGAACGATCCTTCCTACGTCGAAGCCGCCCGCGTTTTGGCGCAAAGGATTCTGGCCGAAGGAGGTCCGACGACGGCCGAGCGAATCGCGTTTGCATTTAAGCTCTGCACCGCTCGCGCGCCGAAGCCGGAAGAAGCGTCGGTGCTGTCGCAAATTTTCGATGCACAACTGGCCGCGTTCAAGCAAAACCCCGCGGCGGCGA
>JAYVCO010000338.1:0-9487 GCA_043749935.1 Planctomycetia bacterium | reverse complement strand
TTGTCATCCAGGCGCAACACCCGGAGTATTCCGCAGAGAAGGTCCGTGCGGTAGTCGCGAGCAAAGTCCCCGTGGGCGGGATTGATTGCTCGTATTTCTTCGCTCGCAAGTTGTACTCCGAGAGCGGCGTGCCGATGGGCCTCATTCCCTGTGCCACGGGCGGCGCTCTGGCGGTCTGGGATCCCCAAAATCGGACCGCCAATCGCTACGGGTTCCTGTCCTACCAAGTCGCGCGTGCCGGTGGCCGCGTGAAAGGGATGTTGTTTTTCCAGGGGGAGCAGGATGCAATCTTCGGCGCCAAGGACCATCTCGTGACGGAGCCATCCTTGATCGGGCCGGTGTCCACGTATGGCGAGCAATTCACGCAGTTCATCGGGTCGCTTCGCGTGGACGTCCGCGATCCGGCCATGCCCGTGATCTTTGCGCAGATCTGTCGGCACCACAATGGGCCCGAGGGGCGGGCCTGGGCCTGGGAGGCGGTTCGGGAGTCACAGAGGCGACTGCCGGAAGGCCTCGCGCATGCGCATTGCATCCCTTCGATCGACTTGGACGTGATGGACGGCCTGCACCTGGACTTCGGCTCTTTGCAGCGAATGGGCGAACGAATGGCTCGCTTGGCACTGCCCTATACAAAGCAGGGTTTGGCGCAGCGTACGGAGATTCGTCTGAAATCAGTGACGCGCATCGGATCGCCGAAGCCGCGCATCGTCCTGGAATTCAGCGGGGTCGAGGGCCGGCTGCAGGCGCCGGGCCGTCCGACGGGGTTCGTCTTCAAAAAGACCACCGGAGAGATTCTGGATTGGATTTTCAAGGCCGAATTCGACCCGGCTCGGCCCGCTTCCGTGATCTTGTGGACGACGGCGCTTCCCGGCCACGACGTTAGCCTGTTTTACGGGGCGGGACCGGCCCCTTATGTGAACATTGTTGACGACGAGGACATGCCGCTGCCTGCCTTTGGGCCGATCGTTCTTGAATAGAGCGCAGTGCTGTCCGCCGAATCGAAGAGGACCATTCTGTCACCGTGCTTCAAAACCGGCCATTGATGTGCATTTAAGCCGGCCGGGGTGAATGGTTGAATGATTCTCTGATTCGCTACGATTAGCAAGCCTCAGCGGCTTGAGTCAGGAGGACCTGCGCGAGGCCATGTTCGACTTGGCCGGCCAGGAAATCATGACGGACGATAAGGTGACGTTGCGGATGAACGCGGTGGTCACGTAGCGCGTCGCCGATGCCCGGACGGCGGTGAGCACGGTGGACGACGCGAGCCAGGCTCTGTATCGCAAGGCGAAGTTGGCCGCTGTCAGCATCACGTCGTCCACGATCACTTCGCTGAGACGTAGGCATCCAGCCCAGTCCCACTAGAGCGCGCCTGCCATCACATCGTCCATGTGCTGCGTGAGCAAAAACAGGCCATTTGCTCGACACAGATCCTAGGTCACTGTCCGGGCAGTTGTACCGGTTCGCGGCCAGCATAAGTGCACAAGGCTTGGACGAACCGGGCTTGGCCTCCCCCCGTTGAAGTTTCAGTGCCCGCGCTAGACAATAGACCCGACTTGGATATCAATCAGGCCCGGCACACGCCGGCATTTCCGCGAGGGCGGCGGCCAATAAGGATACAGGTAACTCGAAAATGAAGACTTTGATCATCTCGTTCGCACTCTTGGCTTCGGCGGCATTCATCGGCTGCGATAGCAAACCCAGCAACAAGGTTGATTCCGATAAACCCATCGAAGTCAACGCGCCGGGGGTCCAAGTGAAGGTCGACCCTAACAATGGTGTCGAGGTGAAAGCGCCGGGCGTTGAAGTCGAGACCAAATAACTGCCGCGAATCCGGCTCGCGGGATGCCTGACAATTGCGGATCGATAACGAAGTGGCGCACCATTACGGATTCGCTGGTGTGCGCTAATCCAACTGTCTCGGGTTGCCATGAAAGATCCGCGAAAATCTTCACGTCGCGAACTGCTCAAGCAAGCCTCGGGTGCGGCGGTGTTGGCCCTGACCGGCATTTCGGGATCTGCTAAGGCAGTCACTTCCGCGTCGCATCGCATTCGCGACGAAAACAGCAAGCCTGGCACGCGCGATTGGATGCTGCAGAAAACGGCGGTCGATCCGGCTACAAAGTACCGCTGTCCGTGGATCGAGGGTTACGTTTCACAGACGAGTGCTCGGGCTGGCGAGACTATCCGATTTCATGTCAGCACGAACCCCGCTGCCCGTTTTACGATCGATCTTTATCGACTCGGCTTTTATGGGGGTGACGGTGGGCGACTCATCGAACGGCTGGGACCATTCGACGGCGCGATCCAACCCGATCCGCCGGTCGGTGCCAAACGGCTGCGCGATTGCGACTGGTCGGCCTGCGTCGAACGACGCATTCCCGAGGACTGGTTGAGCGGTGTCTATCTGGGCAAATTGACCACGGAGCCCGACGGTTGGCAGAGCTATGTCATTTTCATCGTACGTGACGACCGTCCTGCCGATTTTATTTTTCAGTGTAGCGACAATACCTGGCAGGCCTATAACCGCTGGCCGTCGCAGTTCGCCTTGTACGACGACGGCCTGCATCCTTGGTATTGGGGCGGTGGCGTGCAGGTGAGCTTCAATCGTCCCTACGGCAAGTATTGCCAGATACTCGACGCCCCGCTGTCAACCGGCTCGGGCGAATTCTTGCTCTGGGAGTTCCCGCTGGCATTCTGGATGGAGTCACTCGGCTATGACGTGACGTACATCTCGAACCTCGACACACATCGCGACGCCGACGGCCTGCGTCGGGCGAAAGGCTTCTTGAGTATCGGACACGATGAGTATTGGACCATTGAGATGTTCCAGAATGTGCGAGCGGCGATCCAAGCTGGCGTCAGTGTGGCGTTCTTTTCGGGCAACGCCGTTTGCGGGCGGATCGAGTTGAATGCCGAAAAGCGAGCATTCGAGCGGGTTGGCGTGTTTGGCCCGCCGGGCGGAATGCGCGACTTCGAGAGCATGAAGACGCTCTCCCACACTCGGCCCTATGCCAACGAACTGATCGGTGCCCACAGCACCGGCCCCGTCACCGGCGGCGCGGATTGGATCTGTACGCTCCCCGAGCATTGGATTTACGCCGACACGGGCATGAAAGTGGGCGATCGCATTGCCGGCCTGATCGGTTGGGAAACGCACGCCGATCCGGCCAAGATCCCGGGACTACAGATCGTCGCCGCCGGACCAACTCAATCGGCGCCCGGCATACTCAACGGCGGTCAATACACGGCCACGGTGTATCCCGGGCCCAAAGACAACTTTGTCTTTAACGCTGCAACTTGTTGGTGGGCCGACGGACTAAGCTCGCCACCCGGCTATCAGCATCCGAAGGTATACACCGAACCGAAAGGGCTCGACGCCCGAGTGCAGCGAATCACGCGGAACATTTTGGATCGGATCTGCGGCGGATAGCGCGCCGCGCGAGCGGTTAAGTCAGTTCACCGACACGTCTGGCAATGCAACCAAGCGTTGCCTGTTCAGTAACGCAAAACACAAACATGTCCATTGCCACATTATTCCACTACCTCATCGGCAATCGCGCGGCGATACAGCGCATCGCGACAACCCGTGGGGCCGTGTGGGTAGGGGCTCTGTTCGTGCTGTCGGCTGGCTTGGCACGAGAATACGATGCTGCGGATCTGATCGATGAGCCATGGCATCTGCTGATTCCGTTTGGTGCGTCGCTTGGAACGTCCTTCTTGTTGTATTGTCTTGTCTACCTAGCAACTTGGCGGCGCGCTGTCGAGCTGCCTTCGTTCGCGTCAACGTACGTCTCGTTTCTATCGCTTTATTGGATGACCGCGCCACTTGCTTGGCTATATGCTCTGCCGGTCGAACGGTTGATGTCGGCAGGCAATGCCACTCTGGCCAACCTGTGTTTGCTGGGATTTGTGTCAATCTGGCGCGTGACCCTGATGACGCGAGTCGTGCAGGTGCTATTCGGGGCCAGCGTTGTCGCGGCATTTTGGCTCGTGATGCTCTTTGCTGACACCGTGGCCCTCGCAATCCTCTACCTTACTCCAGTACCGATCTTGAATCTGATGGGAGGAATTCGACTCTCCGAGAGCGAAACTGCGATTCAAAGCGTCGCGCTGTTGATCGGCTTTGCTGGAGTGATCAG
Organism: Planctomycetia bacterium; assembly: GCA_043749935.1. GTDB lineage: Bacteria > Planctomycetota > Planctomycetia > Pirellulales > PALSA-1355 > PALSA-1355. Next base: position 5,348 of record JAYVCO010000338.1, on the reverse strand, counting down.
TTGGCTAGTTTGGTTCTGCGGAGTGTGCATGATCATCGCGAACCGCGCCCGCGACTGGAAGCCTTTATCTACCGAGGCGATCCCACCAGCCGGCAACAGATGGCCTAATTGGTGCTTTGCGGGATGCATGATTCTCGTCTGGGGATTCGTGTTGCCATTCACGCAACCGGAACAGCGGTTGCGGAAGTCTGTGGAAGCCAACTTGGTGGAAAACCGCATCGCCGAGGCCGTCTCACTGATGTCTCAACATCATCGTGAAGATTTTCCACCGCATTGGACCCCTCCGCCTCATCTTGATTTCCCAATCCACAGCCGCCATTGCTGGATGCCTTGGAGGCGGTTCTCGATGAGCATGTTGCTGCGTGGGTGCGAAGTGTCTTTGTGGAGAAGCTTGAGTCTGAGCTCTTTGATTCTCGGTCCTTCGGATGGCGGTGGACTGCCCTGGAGGCGGCTCAAAAGGATCGATTATTGAGCGTCTTTGAACGGCTTCCGGAGAGGGCCGCGCTGGTTTCGCGGTATCGGGAAGCTTTTTCGGAAATTGTTACTCATGAGGAGGAAGGTGACCTGCGTGCCAGGGCTCTCGCGTTATTGACGATGGCAGGACACGATCCGACACAGCTGACTGCACCGGGTGACTGATTGCTCACCAGAGCGACTGAGGAGGGTTGGCGAACGTAGTGCCATTTGCCCAGGCTCAATAGAAGACCGGGCATCGGCATTTCGGCTAGTGATTTGGGATCAGCATCCCGATCCAATAATCTAATGTCAGGATTGCAGCACAGAAGAGGATGATGAACAAGAGGTTGTAAATCCTCCCGAATCCCAATAGGGAGGCGACAACGCCGCAACTCGCCACGGCGAGGACAGCCCACCAGATTGTCACCGGCACTCCCTCGTTTCCGGTGATCCAACTTAGCGCCACGCCGGCCGCGCCAAGCCATAGCATCGCCCATCGAATGCCGCCAGCCGGGACTTGAATTCTGGGGTCAGCCATGTGTCACCAGCCTTCCCAATCATCGACACAGCATGGCATGCGCCAATGCAGATTGCTAACGGAGAAGTCGAGTTACTTCTCTTCTGTCGCGGCTGAGCTCGTAACGACTTTGAAGAGCCGCAAACGCTCCTTAGGGAATGGCGTCACCGCCGTCGAGTTAAAGCCTTTCACAAGGCCACCTGCCGCCAGCACGTGCGTGCCATCCGGTAAAAAAATTGCGCTTGTGACCCAACCCTCGCCGTCGACTCGCGCCAATTCGGTGCCTTGCTCCGCATCCCACAATCGCAATGAGTGGTCCCAGCTGCCGGAAACAATGTACTTTCCGTCCGACGACATCATGGCGCCAAACACGACGTGCTTGTGCCCTTTCATCTCGCGAAGTAGCCGGCCGGTGGCCACATCCCACACACAAACGGGGTTCTCGTCGGCGGTCTTGAGATTCAGATTGAGTATTGAACCAACGGCATCGCCACCGCTGCCGCTGATGATGCGTGTACTATCCGGCGAAAACGATACGGGATAGGGCGTTTGACCGAGCTCGAATTCGCGCACTTTTTGACCGGTAGCTACGTCCCATAAATAGATTTTCTTGTCGGCGCAACCCACCGCGATCAGTTTGTTGTCCGGTGAAAAAGCGACGCCAGTGGTTCTGGCAGGATGCACCATCCGAGCCACCTGCTCACCGCTCTCGACGTTGAATACACAAGCCGAATTGTCGGAGCTGGTGATGGCGATTTTGGCGGCGTCACGAGAGAATCGCAACGCGAGGGGTTGCGCTCCAGGCTCAAAATAGCGGATTATCGAACCGTCTCCCAAATTGAAATAGACCACCTTCCCGCCCGGAGCAAGAGACGCTGCGGCGGTGCGGCCGTCAGTTGAAGTGGCCACCTGAGGTGCCGGAAAATTGAAAGTTCGCTTGAGTTCGCCGCTGTGTAAATCCCAAAGATGGATTTCGGGTCGAAGGGAGGTGCCGCCAACGAGCGCCATGCGTCCGTCCGGCGTGTTGTTTACTGCAAAGATCGGGGACGGGGTGTCATAGTGTCGAACCAGCTCCAGCTTGACACTTTGCGGGCCCAAAGCGATCGCATTCACGGCACCTGCCGTGCGCGAACTGGCAAACGCAAGTTGAGCGCCATCGGGCGACCATGCCGGTTCGCGGTTGTCACCTTCCTGGCCGGCAATGAGCGTCGGAGCGTCGCTACCATCGGCTTTGAGCAAATACAGTTTTTGTTGTTTGGTTTTGTCATCTTCGATGCTAATCGCCAAAACATCTTCCTTCGGCGACCAGGCCATGGCATGCAGATTCGCTCTCAGACGCGTTTGCGGGTTTTGATTCTGCCCTTCAGTCTTGACGACGACCAACTCGCGTCCGCCGTTGCGCTCGATAACGACGGCCAGTCGCTTGCTGTCAGGTGACCAATCACAGGCAACTGCGTCACCCTGCCATTCTTGCCCATCAAGAATACTGCGCTGCGCGGTTTCTACCATGTCGAACAGACGCAGTGACTTGGCCGCGAGCGCAATCCCGCTCCCATCAGGCGCCCACACGGGCGACAGCCCGTCTGTCAGTCGTCCCCGTCCTTTGCCATCAGCGTTTTCCACCCAAATGCCACCACCGTTGCCATCGGGTGAAGCAATGTGAAACGCCAATTGCTGATCGTCGGGTGACCAAGTGGGCTTCATGCCGCCGCCCAAATCTTGAAGATTTTTGCCGTCGACATCGATCGTGCATAGGCGGGTGCTTTTGCTATTGCCCGATGCATCAAATGCCAATCTCTTGGTGTTATGGGACCAGCGCGGGTTTCCTAGCCGTTTGAAGTCTTTCAGTGTGACCACATTCCGCACATTGGTGCCGTCCCGCTGCATGACATAAATCGCTCGCGACTCTTCATCTGCGGCTTGTGCGGTGGCGGCTAAGAACAGGCTGGTGGTCAAAAGGACTGCCAAGCAGCAGGTAGCCGTGCGTCGATAATGGATAGTCGCTATCTCTGAATGTGGCATCGACGCTTCCTTTCTCGATCGTGAGGTGGGCCGCGGTAACCCGCATGACTCGGCATCAGGGTATAGCCTTGTCGAATGCAATGCAAGGAATTATGCCGTGCATGCCGGCGGCCGATGAAGCTGGTGTTTGCTGCCTGCGTCCCCTGCGCGACCCAGTTCCATAGGTCCTTCACCTCGCCGGACGTAATGACGTCGAGGATAGCGGCGGCTACGATTAGTGGTGCCGAGAGTAACGCAAGAAACATTCGACCCTGGAAAACGGTCCTATGAGCATGCAAGCCAACAATCGCAGTGGCCTTAGAGAAATTGCCCGTCGGGCGATGATCGATTGCGGACTGGATCCGGACTTCTCCGCCGCCGCTTTGCGGCAACTGGATTCCATCCAGAAAGCAGCTGAACCTGGCGATGGCCTGTTGGACTTGCGTGAACTCCCCTGGTGTTCGATCGACAACGACGATTCGCGCGATCTTGACCAACTAACGGTCGCCCAGGAGTTGGCAAACGGTCAAACGAAGATTCTGGTGGCCATTGCCGACGTCGATGCGTTAGTCGTCGCCGGCTCGCCCATTGACCAGCAAGCCCAACGCAACACGACGTCGGTGTACACTGCGGCGCAAGTGTTTCCGATGTTACCTGAAAAACTTTCGACCGATTTGACATCACTCTCCGAAAACGAGGATCGCACCGCAGTGGTAACGGAGATGGTCATTGCTCCCGACGGCTCGCTGGGGCAAGGCACCATCTATCGAGCGACGGTGAAGAACCATGCCAAGCTGGCATACAACAGCGTGGCAGTCTGGCTTGACGGTAAAGCGAAGATGCCTGCCAAAGTGGCCGCCGTTACCGGGCTGGTCGAGCAGCTGCAGCTTCAGCAGCGAGTTTCGCAGGCCATGAAGCAGCTTCGTTATCAGCATGGAGCGCTGGATTTGCAGGCCATTGAGCCGCGGGCTGTCATAAGTGATGGTCAAATTCAGGGTTTGGAAGAAGAACCCAAGAATTGCGCCCGGGAACTGATTGAAGATTTCATGATCGGGGCGAACGGCGTTTCCGCCAGATTTCTCAACGAGCATCATTCACCCAGCTTGCGACGAGTCGTTCGCTCGCCAAAGCGTTGGGATCGTATCGTCCAGGTGGCAGCCAAATTTGGCGAGGCTCTTCCCGCCGAGCCCAGCGCCGATGCACTCGCGGCGTTCTTGCGTAAGCGTCACCAGGCCGATCCCCTTCGCTTTCCGGATTTGTCCCTGACGATCATCAAGCTGCTAGGAGCCGGAGAATATGTGTTGGAATTGCCTGGCGAGGAATCGGCTGGCCATTTTGGGCTCGCGGTGCGCGATTACACCCACTCCACAGCACCCAACCGAAGGTATCCGGACTTGATCACGCAACGACTGCTCAAAGCGGCGGTCGCCGGCACCGCTGTGCCTTACCGCAACGAAGAGCTGGACTCGTTGGCTATGCATTGCACGGAGCAGGAAGATGCCGCCAATAAAGTGGAGCGTCGCGTGGGGAAATCGGCGGCCGCGCTATTCCTCGCTGCACGTATCGGGGAGATCTTCGATGCCTTGGTGACGGGCGCAGCTGACAAGGGCACCTGGGTTCGAGTGCTCCAGCCGCCCGTGGAGGGAAAGCTGGTCGAGGGTGCTCAAGGATTGGATGTTGGCGATCGCCTCCGCGTCAAACTTGTTAGCGTCAACGTAGAGGCGGGCTTTATCGATTTTGTGCGAGTGAAGTCCTAGAATGGAAAAGCGGCAAAACTCAATGGAAATCACCAATCGATGACCACACCGAACAACTTCACTTTGAAGATCGCTGATACGCCGGCAACCGACGATTCAATCCCGAGCCCCAGCGTAAATGCCAAGCCCCGCAAGCAACGTGGCGGCGTTCAAAAGCTCACACCGGAAGAAATGGACGCCGAAATCGACCGCATCAACCGGTTGAATGGCGTCGGCAAGCCGGCGCTCGCGGAAGGCACCGAACCGGATTCAGATTACGATGGCTGAGGTCTCTCGCTGGCCAGCTCTGTTAGGATCGATGGCCATGAATCGCGCTGCTTGGATGATATTGGGTGTGGCTTCTGCGGCTTGTTCGCATCCCTTTTGTTGCCGGTCCTGGGTCGCTTACCAAAGGACACCGCGCTTCGTGGAGCGGCCTGCGTTATGATTGGTGCTGGAATTGGCTTCGCGGTCGATGCCATGAGGCGGCTGCAAAAGCGGCCCTAGCCGTTTTCCCTGGCCGCTAATCCGGCACACTGCTAGTATTACAGCGCTAACTCGTGCTCCATTCGCAGCGGGGCAGGCCGGTCAGTCGGATGCCCAATGCGGCGAGTTTTCGGCGTGTGGTTTTGGTGTGC